>QMMS01000157.1 GCA_003647375.1 Deltaproteobacteria bacterium | reverse complement strand
GATTGGAAGACAGATCACACAAATTAGAATAGCTACCATGAGGTTTTTATTTAAAAGCTTACCTTGCATGTTGTTCCTTTGTTTGTTGAGAGCTTATCACGTTTTCCAATTTTGATGAATTCGTAAAAAGTCGAATTCATCAAGTGTTTAGTATTTTGGATTTAGTATGGAAAAAATGCTGATATACCAAGCTATTAGACCCCAAAACACTAAACACTAAATACAAAATACTCTCGTAAAAAGTAGCTTTTCTGACTTTTTGCGAGACCATCAATTTTAGGGGATCATCTTCCTTTCCTGTCCGCTACTGTACTTTATCGGGGGGCTGACATTAACTGTTTTGTCATCAATCATTTTCACCGTTGCCCTGTCCTTCCAGTTTTTCACCGCATACCAGACACCTATTTTCCCACCGTCAGGAGCGAGTATATCTGAGCCGTTTTTATTTGGATAATAGTCATCCCTTGAACGGCCCCCCATTTCTAACCATCTTTTCAGTTGGGTCTTCGTAAGATCAACCGGTTTCCAAAATTTTGATTCGAGGTGATACTCATTTTGAATCCCGATAATAGCTCTCGGGAAAGCATCCGGTCCACTATAATAGTAAGTGTGATTCGGCGGTAACTGGTAAGTTTCAAATGACTTTTTTACATTATCGCTAGGAAAAAGCCGTCCGTAGTTTCCAGACCCGACACAGCTCGCCATAAAAACAACGGCAACCAATAAAAAAAACAAAAATAACCCTGTGGAACAAGTTACCCGTAATCGATTTAACGTATTCATATATATCTCCTCTTGTAAAAGTCGCGTTTAAGTAGTTTATTACTCTGGCGGACAAATGCCCGCAGGTTGTCATTCCCGCGTGCCTGCCCCTTCGCAGGAAGGGGGCGGGGCACGAAGTGAAGTTTTAGCGCTATCCAGAAGAACACTGGATGCCCCCGGCTAACTACTTGCCGGGGCAGGCTTATCAAGTCCGGCATAACGGGGTTGGCTATTTAGTCGCCGGGTTAATATATTGACGGTAACAGCTCGTCTATAACCCCCTTTACAGACTATATGTCAGGAAAGTATTAAAACCACAAGATATGATTAAATCTGGATAAATTGAAAGGGTGAGCTATGTTCAAAAACGAGATTCATCTTAAAGATGTGGCCCTGTTCGGCATTACGGTCTCTTGGGAGCGAGTTTTTCACGTTCGCACAGGGATTATCCATCCGCGATACCACCAACCTTCTTTTAGGTTATAATCCCGTTCAAAAATGTTGTCTGAAAACCAAATCTATCATATTCTTATGTAAACTCTTGACCATATCAAATCATGTTTTAAATTATTGTTGCACAAAAAAATGAACCCGATCGAATAAATAGGTGGAACAGGTAACCTCTACAGGAGATATTGTTTGTATGGATATCAAGGAAATTACACATCAAGTTGAAAAAGAGAGTGTATCTATCAGGCAGATAGTCGCTGAAATCGAAAAGGTCATTGTCGGCCAAACAGGGCTGATAAACCGAATGCTCATCGGCTTGCTCTGCGAAGGCCATCTGCTGTTGGAAGGCCTGCCGGGGCTCGCCAAAACCACCGCAGTCAAAGCAATGGCCCAAACCATCGATACGTCTTTTAAACGAATCCAATTTACGCCGGATCTCCTTCCTGCAGATATTATCGGAACCCAGATTTACCGGCCGGACAACGGTTCCTTCGAGGTAAATAAAGGACCGATATTTAACAATATTATTTTAGCGGATGAGATCAACCGTGCTCCCGCCAAAGTACAGAGTGCCTTGCTCGAAGCCATGCAGGAACACCAGGTCACGATTCGGGACACAACCTTTAAGCTCGATGACCCTTTCCTGGTGATGGCCACACAGAACCCCATCGAGCAGGAAGGAACCTATCCGCTTCCCGAGGCCCAGATCGACCGTTTCATGATGAAAATTAAAGTGGATTACCCTTCGGCAGAGGAAGAAAAAGAGATCGTCAAACGAATCCGTTCCGGCGCTGACAACAATGCCACCAGTGTAGTGAGTATCTCTTCCCTCAAATCAGCCCGGAAAACCCTGCACGTTATTCACATGGAAGACAGGCTGGTGGATTATATTGTTCGCTTAACACAAGCCACCAGAAATCCTGATGAATTCGGCATGGATATCGGATCCATGATCAGTTACGGAGCGTCACCACGGGCATCGATCTGGCTTGAAGCTGCCGCCAGAGCGCAGGCATTTTTGAACGGGCGTGGCTATGTGACCCCACAGGACGTCAAATCCATGGCACCGGAAGTGTTCAGACACCGCATCATTTTAAGTTACGAAGCAGAAGCGGAGGGACGCACCACAGACAATATCATACATGAACTGTTGGAGCGGATCGAGGTTCCATAGCCCGAACATATTTAAACGAAGGATTCCAGGGGTCAAGGGTTCGAGTGATACAAAGTGTGGCATCAGCGCTCAAAGCTTAAAATTGTAAAGAGTTAACTGTTCGCATATATAGAAATGAAACGTTTTCCTACAGAGGAAATGATCGGTTTGAGCCAAAAAATAAGAAGATATGCTTTTTCCCATAGCCATCAAACCCGTCGAGGGTATGGGATAAAGCGACCTATCGCTGGGAAACAAACACTTGAACCCTTGAATCCTGGACCCCTGGAACCCTTTCTCCCAATCAATTGGAAGATGAGCCTATTTTGCTATTTGGCTTGAAATTTTTCATGAAATAATAGAGCTACAATGCTATCCAACGACTTGCTGAAAAAAATTCAAGGCTTTCATTTCAAAACCAGACACCTGGCCAACGACCTGTTTGCCGGGCAATATGAAAGCGCATTCAAGGGACAGGGGTTGGAGTTCACCGAAGTTCGGGAATACCAACCCGGCGACGATGTTCGCACCATCGACTGGAATGTTTCAGCCCGGTTCGGGCATCCCTACATTAAAGTTTTCCATGAAGAACGAGAGCTTACCGTAATGTTTTTACTGGATTTATCAGGTTCCCAATCATTCGGTACAAAAAAGAAATTCAAGCGCGAATTATTGGCCGAAACGGCAGGGATGCTGGCCTTCCTCGCTATTCGAACCAACGATAAAGTGGGCGCCATCCTGTTCAGCTCCAAGGTAGAAAAATATATACCGCCTAAAAAAGGCGCCGCTCATGTCTGGACCCTCATCAAAGAGATCTTTACCTATGAGCCTTCTGACCTGGGAACCGACATCAAAGGCGCTTTGGATTATCTGAATCGGGTGGTAAAACGCCATGCCATTGTTTTTCTCGTATCCGATTGTATGGATATGGGGTTTGAGCTCCCATTCGGCATTGCATCCCGCAAGCATGACCTGTCCGTGATCCGCATATCAGACCCTTCAGAAAAAACCTTGCCGGATGTGGGTCTGGTCTATCTGACCGATCCGGAAACAAACCGTGTGGCGCTGCTGAACACCCGTAGCAAAGCGTTAAGGGAAAAATGGCGAATCCATCGGCAGGCGCAACAGGCACGTCTCACAAATCTGCTTAGCAAAACCGGGGTGGATCTGGTGGACATTCAAACAGACGGCTCGGTTTCCGAGCCGCTCGTCCGGTTGTTTGATAAAAGGAGAAAGCGTCGGTGAGTCTGTTTTCAATGAATCCTACATACTCTCGAAAAAACCTGCTTCTCCTTTGGGCACTGGTCTGTTTCCTTCTTTGGTCCGGGCCGACATGGTCCGAGACAGCAGAAACAAGTTCCCTGCCGACACTGTCTGCATCCGTTGAAAATAATACTGCCAGTGTCGGTGACTTGTTATGGGTGACCTTGATGGTTGAGATTCCCGAGGATGCCAAACTACCTGAGAGCGGCGGTGTCGACGGCCTTGAAGCCTTGACCATCATTGAGCAGAAAACAGAACCCAATGAAATAAATTTCCGATTTCTTGTTGATCAACTGGAATCGTTTGACCTGGGTCCCTTCAGTCTCACGTATATTGACCATCAAAAGAATGAACAACAGGTGGCTACAGACCCCATTACCATCACAATTTTGTCCAACCTGGGTGAAAAGCCCGAGGATGCTACCCTGAGACCGATTCAGGACATTATTTCCACCCAATCAAGATGGCTAACGCATCTAGTATGGACTTTTGCGGCCATCATACTACTTGGCATGATTTCCGGTTTTATATGGTGGCGCAAAAAACGGTGCATAAGTGACATGAAGGCAACAATGGAAGACCCGCCTCATGTAAAAGCCGACAGGGAAATCGACAACCTGATTGCCAGTGGTTTGTTTGAAAATGGGGACGTGAAAGCATTTTATTTTATTTTTTCAGAAACCATACGCCGCTACATTGAATCTATCCGCCGGTTCCCGGCAGCCGAAATGACAACCGAAGAGATCGCAAGATTTATCAAAACAGATCCCTATGATCAAAAGGTTCTGCCATTGCTCAGGCAAGCCGACCTGGTCAAATTTTCCGATTCAGTACCGGCACCGGACCGTAAAGATCAAGATATCCTGATGGCCCGAACCTATATTCAACAGACCCGCCCGATGACGAACGGTTCACAGGAAAGCGCATCCATTCAGGAGGTGCCACAGTGATATTTCGTCTGGCTCATCCTGCGTTGCTGACCCTCTTGATATTGGTTCTTGCCTGGTTTGCCTGGCGCCTTACCCGTAAACCAGTGGGGATTACCTATTCCATGACCGGTACCCTCGCGCAACTTTCCGGAGGCAGCCATCGACTGGCAGGGCATATCCCTTTGATATTAAGAACAGGATGCCTTGTCCTGCTGGTTCTGGCCGCTGCCCGTCCCCAGCTGTACAATGTATCACGGGATATTGATTCGTCGGGGGTTGATATCATGCTGTGCCTGGACACGTCCGGCTCCATGCAAGCCCTGGACTTTACCATCGACAATCAACCGGTCTCCCGCCTGGCTGCGGTAAAAAAAGTGGTCACGGATTTCATTGAAAAAAGAGATATGGACAGGATCGGCCTGGTGGTTTTTGGCACCCAAGCATTTACCCAGTCCCCGCTGACATTGGACAAGGGCCTTTTGATGGATCTGGTGAAAAGGATGGAAATCGGTATGGCAGGCGATCAAACAGCCATTGGAAATGCCATTGCCGTAGGCGGGAAACGCTTAAAAGATCTTGAGGCTGAATCAAAAATTCTGATTCTGTTAACAGATGGCAGGCAAACCACAGAAGGGCTCACCCCTGCAGATGCTGCAGATGCGGTACAAGCTCTGGGAATCAAAATATACACCATCGGGGTGGGAGGGATAGAACCTGCGCCCTTCCCGGTTCAAACGCTTTTTGGTACAAAGATCGTTCGGCAAAAAGTCGACCTGGATGAAAAAACCCTCATGAAGGTTGCCGACACAGGAAAAGGTCAATATTTCAGGGCTGCGGATACGGATCGCCTGCAGGAAATATACGCTATCATCGATGAGCAGGAGAAAACAGAAATCAAGGTTAAAGAGTTCTTCCATTTTAAGGAGCTCTATTCCTTTTTCCTTATACCGGCAATACTTTTGTTGGCAGCGGACATCACCATCCGCACCACGTTATTGAGGACGATTCCGTGACATTTGCAAATGTATGGATCCTACATTTTCTTTGGGCAATGCCTCTGATTGCTTTTGTGCTCATGGTGCAGCACCGCAGACGACAACGGGCCATGGGCCGGTTTGCCGAACAAACCCTGCTGAAAAGACTCACCCCCGAAGACCACAAAGGCAAACGCTTTCTAAAGGCCCTGCTGCTCCTTTTTGCTTTAGGCACCTTGATCTTTGCATTGGCCGGTCCCCGTTGGGGGAGTCGATACCAGGAAGTGAGCCGCAAAGGAGTGGACATCATGGTGTTGGTGGATGTTTCACGAAGCATGATGGTTGAAGACGTGAAACCCAATCGCCTGGAGCGTGCCACAAGGGAGATCATCGATTTTCTCAAGGTTGTTGAAGGCGATCGGGTGGGCCTGACAGCTTTTGCAGGTGCTGCCTTTGTTCAATGCCCCCTCACCCTCGATTATGCGGCCCTGGAAATGTTTTTAAATGTGCTCCAGCCAGGTATCATCCCGGTGCCGGGAACCGATCTTGGTGCTGCCATTGAAACCGGACTGACCGCTTTTGATGCCAAGGACGAAACCGACAAAGTCATGTTATTGATCACCGATGGCGAGGATAATGAAAACCGAGGCCTGGAAACCGCCCGAAAAGCGGCAGACCAAGGCATTAAAATTTTTGTTTTCGGCATCGGCGACCCATCCGGTGGCCCCATACCTGCCGGCCAAGACCAGGGCGGGTTTAAAAAGGATAAAAACGGCAACCTGGTGCTGTCCAAACTGGATGAAAAGACCTTACAGGATATCGCAATGGAAACCGGCGGCGGATATGTCCGCTCCATGGCCGGAGACCTGGACCTGGATATCCTTTATTTTGACGGCATCAAGCAAAAGACGGAAGCCCAAACCCTTAAAAGCGGGAAAATCAAGGTATATGAAGAACATTTCAATCTATTTATTCTGGCTGCTTTTTTTTTACTGCTTTTCGAAGAACTGCTCGATGGCAAGCGCCGTACAAATACCAAAAGAAAATTTTCATTCTTTATCGTTGTATTGGCCATAGGACTCACCCCCTGGCTTTGTTTATCCCCGGTCGAAGCAGCTGAAACACCGGATGAACTCTATCAGCAGGGGCGGTATGAGGAAGCGGAACAAGCCTATTCCCAGCAGGATATGGATCATCCCAAAGATATCCGATTTCGTTACAATCGTGGGTGTGCAGCCTTTCAGAATGGACAATACGAAGAAGCGTCCGCAGCTTTTTCCAGTGTCATAAGAAGAACAGAAAATGAGGATGTACGATTTAAAGCCGCTTTCAATCTGGGTAATACCGCTTTCAAGCAGGGCGATTATGCGTCTGCCTCCACGTATTATAAACAGGCGATTGCTGATCAACCCGCCAGTGAAGATGCGCGCTACAACCTTGAACTTTCTTTAAGGGCTCTGAAAAAAGAGCAAGAGAAACAAGAACAGGAACCGACGGATACACCCCAATCCGACACGCCGCCTCAGGGAAACGATCAGGAAGGAACCGACAACCAGAAGCCGGGGGAACAACCGCCTGACAAAGAACCTCAACAAAGTGACAAGGGAAATGAAGATCCTCAGAAAAACGGAGATCGTCAAAGAATAGATGATCAAACACCTAAGAATGACGAGAAGGAGCAGTCCAACAACAATGAGGATCAGGCATCGGCCCAAAACAAACCACCTGAATCAATAGATGGAGACACGCTTTCCGGCGATCTAAAGCCACGCGAGGCCTTGCCTGAGTTAGAATCAACCGACCCCTTAAAAGGTGACAATCCGTCTGACATTGACAGGAAAAAAGCCGAAGCGTTACTGGATAACATTCAAGAAGATCCGTCTGAAATAATGCGGTTTATGTTATCTGATGAGAATCGCCAAAATTCTTTTTCCGGAAGGGACTGGTAAGATGATAAAGGCAATCGCAGGTATCCTGTGTATCCTTTTATTACCCATGTTCACTGTTTGGGCGGCAGACGACGTGACTGTCACACTTCGGCTCGATCGGGTAGAAGCTACCCTGTCAGACACCCTGCGCATGGAAATTCATGTTTCCGGATCCCGCAAGAGCGATGCTCCGCCTTTTCTCCATGGCCTGGAATCCTTTCTGGTAACCAATGGAGGAACCTCCAGCCGAATGGAATTCATCAACGGCAAGGTCAATTCAGGCATCGACTACACCTATTTTATCCAGCCCCGGAAAACCGGTGAATTTAAAATCGGGCCCGTCAAGGTAAACGTGGATGGTAAAATATATGAGAGCGGGAGCCAATCCTTGGTGGTCCGAACAGCATCACAACCAGGCAGTTCAGATCGCGGTCCGGTTTTCATCCAAGCGTCCATCTCATCACAGGATATTTTTGTGGATGAGCAAGTTCTTTACACATTGAAGCTCTATTACCGGGTCAACATTGGCAATCTCTCCCTGGGTCTGCCGGAAATGGAATATGTCAGCTTTCATCAGCTCGGCCGACCCCTCGAGTACCAATCCACAGATGAAGGTCGTACGTATCAGGTATTGGAAATCCGTCACGCCATGATGGTTTCAAAGCAAGGCGACTTCATCATCACTCCTTCCCGGCTGAAGTTGACCGTGCGCCAGGCCGGCTCCCGCTCCAGGCTTGGCAATTTTTTCAATGATTCTTTCTCCGGCTTCTCATCAAACAGGCCGTTGACATTAACAACCGACCCCATCAACTTACATGTGAATCCTCTTCCCAAAGAAGGCAGGCCGGCTGATTTCACAGGTCTTGTGGGCACGTTCCAGGTGGCATCGACGCTGGAGCCTTCCAGTTTAAAAGCGGGTGAGTCCGCTACCCTGACCATTCAGGTGAAAGGCCGGGGTACCGTGAATCGCATACCTGATTTGGATCTCCCTGAAATGGATTTTGCCCGTACGTACAGCGACCAGCCGGTTCTGGAAACTGAGCAAAGCCGTCAGGGGATTAGGGGGACAAAAACCATGAAATGGGCTTTGGTTCCTGAAAATACCGGTGAATATAAAGTCCCGTTATTGTCTTTGAGTTTTTTTAACCCTGAAACAAAAAAATACCATGTCCTGGTTACCCCCACACATTATTTATCTGTTCTGCCAGGCAAATCAGAAGAGAGTGTCGCAAGGTTGAATTCCTTGTCTGACAAAAACAATACGGGCGGAAGGACAAATAATAAAGAGATTCAGCAGTTGGGGGAAGATATATTGCCGATTCATACCGATGCTGTGGACCTGTCCGTTCCCTTTCGTTTTCTTTCCATGGGCTGGGTTCTCTGGTTTGTGCTGGTGGGGCCCCTATTCATATATCTGATGCTCCTGGGTGCATTGAGAGTGCAACGCCTATCGCCTGAACGTTTGGCCCAATCAATATCGAAAAAAGCCTTTAGCACTTTAAAGAAACGCTGCCAAAAAGATCAAATTAGCTACGAGGATCTCATCAATGCCTTCAAGGATTATCTGAATGATCGATGCAGCCTGTCCATCGGCACCCTGACGGCTGATGATGCTGAAAAGATTTTGCGGGACCAGGGCGTGGACGCTGAAACAGCAAAAAACATGCGTTCACTGGTCCAGCGGTTCGAAACGGCGGTATATGCGGGTAATCATTTCAATGATTCAGATGCCGTCGGCGAGCTGTTGGGTCTTGCCAGGGTAATAGAAAAGGGAATTTCATGACCAGGCAGGTCCGACACATAACCATAGGGATACTGGTGTTCGTGTGCTTTTTGAACATAGCCCATGCAGAGACCGGCACGTCTTTTGTTGAACAGTTTTTTGAAGCCAACCAGGCCTATAAGAACGATCAGTTTCAACACGCTGCAGATGGCTACATCCGTCTTATTGAAAACGGACATGGAAACGGACAGGTTTACTATAACCTTGGCAATACGTATTTTCGACTCGGGGATCTGGGAAGGGCCATCCTCTTCTACGAACGAGCATCTCTCTTGATGCCACGGGACGACGATCTCTCTTTTAATCTTTCCCATGCAAGAAACCAGGCCCAGGATGCCTCAATTGATTTGCAGACGTCTTCCTTAAACAGCCTTCTGGGCCTCGGTGGCCTCAACCGGTATGAGACCTTTTTCGCGTTTATTCTCTTGAACGTCCTGTTCTTTTCTCTTCTCTGTATAAGACTCTATAAAAAAACCGAATGGACATATTACCTCTCAATTTTCCTGACCATCGTTATCAGTGTCGGTGTATGCGCCGTCACGTTGAAGTGGTACGCGTGGGCAACCGATAACCGTGCTGTGGTTTTGTCGGAGGAGGTCGTGGTTCAGGCCGGTCCTGATTCGAGAGATACCCTTCTATTTAAACTTCATGCAGGGACGGTTGTGCGTCTGGAACGCACTGAGGACGATTGGACACTGCTGCAGCTGTCAAAAGATAAAAGAGGCTGGGCGGAATCGAAACATTTAGAGCGGATCATAAAAAGAAATGGGATTATAACCCAAAAGAAGGTTGGTGGTATCGCGGATGGATAATCCCTGTGCGAACGTGAAAAACTCGCTCCCAAGAGACCGTAATGCCGAACAGGGCCATATCTTTAAGATAAATTTTGT
>QMMS01000156.1 GCA_003647375.1 Deltaproteobacteria bacterium | reverse complement strand
TTTCCGCGATATCGGCGTTGGACGCCATGATTTAACTCCTCAAAATAGCACGCTATTACTCCGGGTTAAATCTGTCGTCCGCCTTGATCTCACGCAAAAATCCTCATTTCTGGACGGACACTACCTATAAATTATTCAAATTGCCATAAAGCGACAACGTCGCGTTTCATAAATTCGCAAAGCGAATTTATTCAGGGAATCAAAACTTTTCTAAGATCTATTCCATATTTTTTCATTCGGTTCCAAACCGTGACCCTGTTAACACCGAGAATTCGTGCAGCTTCAGATTTGTTACCCTGGCTTATTCTCAGCGCTTCGATGAGTGCTTCTTTTTTTGAACCCTTACCTTGTCGAAGCGATCTGACGGATTTTCCCACATCAACATTTAAACTGGATACTTCCTTTAATATTTGGGGGGGTAGATGATCAATGTCAATCATTCCCCTTTCAGCAATTACAAATGCATATTCCAACGCACTTTTCAATTCTCTTATATTTCCGGGCCAATAGTAGGTCATGATTTTTTCCATTGCCCCCTTGGTCAATCCGGAAATTATTTTATGGTTTTTTCTCTGCATATTACGAATAAAATAATTCACAAGTACAGGAATATCCTCTTGTCTGTCCCTGAGAGGCGGAAGGTAGATCGGAAGTACATTGACCCGGTAAAAGAGATCTTCTCTGAACAAATTTTCTTGAATCATTTCTTCAAGGTTTTTGTTGGTGGCTGTAATGATTCTCACATCCACATGAATCGGCTGATGATCACCCACACGCTCAAATCTTTTGGTCTCGATAACCCGGAGAAGTTTCACTTGAATCGATAAAGGGATGTCGCCTACTTCATCAAGAAAAATATCTCCACCATTTGCAGCTTCAAACCGCCCAACCCTATGTAGAAGCGCACCTGTAAAGGCACCTTTGGTATGACCAAAGAGCTCGCTTTCCAACAATGACTCATTTAGCGCCGCACAATTCAGCTGTACATAGGGTTTGTCTTTTCTTCTCCCTATCATGTGTATGGCACGGGCAACCAGTTCTTTTCCCGTACCGCTTTCTCCGTATATTATTGCCGGGGCATCGCTTTTAGCGGTTTTTTGGATGACGTCAAAAACCCTTTGCATAACGATCGATTTGCCTATGATACCGTAAAAACCTTCCTCTTGGTCCAGTTGTCGCGAAAGTTGCACAACCTCCCGGTCGAGCCTGTCTAATTCAGATATGTCCGTCAAGGTTTCCACCGAGCCAACAGCAGCGCCCTGATCATCTCTAAGCACGGAGGCATTTTTCAGAGCCGGCATATATGTGCCGTCCTTTTTCCTCAAGTTACATCGACACCGCTTGATACCTTCATGGCTAGGTTCAAAGAGAGCACACCATGGTTCACCTTTTCCAGGGTTCAATGTTAATTCGCAGGCATCACACTCAAGAATTGTGCACGGTTGTCCAATCACCTCGTTTTTTGTATAGCCGGTATGTGTTTCAAATGCCTGGTTTACCATCACGACGGTTCCATCCAGGGCTATGACCATGAGCACATCGTTCATGGTACTGATTATTTGTTCCCAGGGAAAACTAATTGTCGGTGGTTTCATATGTCACCTGCTTATTCCGTCATTTAAAACCTGGTCCTTTGGGCCAGGTCAGAGATGTTTGGATTTGTTTCGTATTTCGATATTCGGATTTAGAATTTATCACATGCTGAATGTGCATAAGATTAATCCCTATATAGGGTTGAATCAGTGCCGGACCCTTTGGACCCGGGTATCTACTTTATCACCTGTTTAATTTAATCACCTGTTTAATTATTATTTTTACGCGTGTTTAGATAACACATGAAATGGTTTTTAACAAGTGTCTACGAAAACTGAAATTATCCTTATATTTCAGTTTGTTATATTATTTCAACATAATTTTATTCCATGGCATGAATATTGTAACTCTAAAACAAAATTACACGTAGATATCCGGGCCCAAAGGACCAGGTTTTAAATAATAGAATAAAGTGTCTTGCAGGGGTGCACATGTCATCAGATGATGAATTAGATCTCACAGGTTTGTTACCACCGATTTGTCTGCTTCAGTGTAAAAAGCAACTAAATAAAATGACATCGGGCGAAGTTGTATGTGTTTGTCTAAAGGATCAAGCAGTGACAAAAGACCTTGCGTTGATAATTGAGCGCTCCAAAGACCGGATCATCAAACAACAGGTAGACGAAGGCAATTATCGTATTTACATACAAAAAGCGTGAGAGCTGTATCGCGGATCGAGACATTTGAAAAAGGCTCAATTTTGGTTCAGTTTAAGGAAGGCGAATATTTTAACCACAGGAATACATTGAGTATTTTGAGGATTAAAATTTGAGCCTGACACGGAAATGGGGCAAAAGGGAGTGTTTTGCAAAGGTCTCGGATCCTACTTGGGGGGATTTACATGGAGATTAACAGAAGACATTTTCTCAAATTATCCGGATTGACAGCTACGAGTGCTGTTATGGGAAACAACACCTCTCTTGCGTCCACCGACCAGGGGAGTCTTGATGGACAGTATGGATGCTTGGTGGACACGACCTTGTGCGTCGGGTGCCGAAAGTGTGAAGAAGCTTGCAATCAGCGGCATAGTCTGCCCAAACCCGATGAGTCGTTTGAGGAACTGACCGTTCTGGAGAACGAACGCCGCATGGATGAAACATCCTATACCGTCGTCAACAAGTACTATCCTGAAGACATCGGGACGCTGACCTGGCGGCAGCGTCCAAGCTTCGTCAAATTCCAGTGTATGCACTGCAACGACCCTTCCTGCGTTTCTGCTTGCATTGTGGGAGCACTGACAAAAGAGGCTAACGGCGCCGTGGTATACGATGTGAAAAAATGTATCGGCTGCCGCTATTGTATGGTGGCCTGTCCTTTTCAGGTACCGGCTTACGAATATGACAATGCGCTGACGCCTCATGTGAGGAAGTGCACTTTCTGCTTCAACTATATAAAGGACGGAGGGCTTCCGGCATGCGCCCAGGTGTGCCCGAGGGAGGTTATGACCTTTGGGAAGAAGACAGATCTGCTGGATCTGGCTCGCTGGAAGATGAAAAACAACCCTGGCAAATATGTCGATCATATTTACGGCGAACATGAAGTCGGGGGAACATCCTGGCTCTATCTGGCATCCGAACCCTTCGAAGACATCGGTTTTCCTAAACTCGGCAACAAGGCGCCGCCGCGGCTTTCGGAATCGATTCAGCATGGCCTGTTTCAGTACTTCGCTGCGCCCATCGGCCTCTATGCGGTGCTCGGCGGGGTTATGTGGTTAACCGGGTTCCTGAAGGGGTCCCAGGAAGAAACAGATAAAGGTGATTCAAAGAAAGGAGACACCCCATGAACACCCATGAAATTGCTGCGCCCGTTGAAGAAAAGTTTCTTACACCGGGTGTCATGGTGATGTTGGCATTGATGGTTATCGGCGGCGCCTTTGTCCTTGCAAGGTTCATCTACGGCATCGGCGCGGTTTCCAACCTGAACAACCAGTACCCCTGGGGCATCTGGATCGGCATCGATGTCGCTTCCGGCGTCGCCCTTGCGGCCGGGGGTTTCACAACCGGTGCTATCGCTTATGTGTTCAACAGGGATCAGTATCATGCCGTCATCCGTCCGGCTCTGCTCACGGCCATGCTGGGATACACCTTCGTCGTACTTGGGTTGCTGGTGGATATCGGACGTTACTGGAACATCACCAGCCCTATTTTCAATCACAACGGCAACTCGGTCCTGTTTGAGGTGGCCATTTGCGTCATGATTTACCTGCACGTGCTGTACATCGAATTTATTCCCATCGTGGCCGAACGATTTCGAGGACGCGTCAATCTCCCCGGGCTGCTTTCCAGGCTCAACACCCTCATTGAAACACTGCTGGACATTGCCGATAAAATCCTCGGCAAGATCATGTTTGTCTTCATTATAGGCGGCATTGTCCTGTCATGCCTGCATCAGTCCAGCCTGGGGTCTCTCATGCTCATCGCCCCCTACAAAGTCCACCCCCTCTGGTACACGCCGATCCTGCCGCTGCTGTTCCTGTTGTCGGCATTTGCCGCAGGATACCCGATGGTCACGTTTGAATCTATCCTGGTATCCAAATCGTTTGGCCGTGAACCTGAAATGTCAATATTGTCCCCCCTGGCCAAATACATGCCGGTGTTCATGGGAACCTATCTGGCGTTCAAAATAGGTGATATGATCGTGAGAAAGAGCTATGTCTACCTTTTAGACGGCACCTACCAGACCAACGCTTTTCTGGTGGAGCTGGTGATCGGGGTAATCCTTCCCTTTTTTCTTCTTCTGTTCAGAAGGGTCCGGAGATCTCCGGGGTGGCTCTTTTTCGCTTCCACCATTTTTATCCTGGGCATCCTGTTAAACCGCATCAATGTGTTTGTCGTCAGCTACACACCCCCTTATAAGATTGTTTCCTACTTCCCGGCTCTGGGCGAAATCTTTATCACTGTCGGGCTGATTGCCACGCTCATGTTCGTCTACCGGGTCGCGGTTTTCATCTTTCCGGTGCTCGGGGCCCACCCCAAAAAGATGTCCCCCGTCCTCGTTGCAATCCTGGCGGTGGGAGCTGCTCTGATGATTCAAGGAGCCGCTTCCCATGCCGAGGCAGGTCAGTTGACAAGGTCGAACCTGCCGCTGGAGAAGAATATCACTCCCTCGATTGCCGATGCCCCGAAAGTACAGATTCTCAACAGCCCGATTGTCAACAAATACAGCGATATGTACGAGCCCGTTCGATTTATGCACAGCAAACACGCCAACGTGCTGGGGGAGTGTACGATTTGTCACCATCGAATGCCCAGGGACGAAGGTGACACCTACGGTGAACCGCTGTCCATGGTTGAACTCAGAAAACGAGAAATAGAACCGGTTGCCTGTTCGGCATGCCATGGGGAACCCTTTAATGTCAGGGATCTGAGCACACCCGGTTTGAGGGGTGCTTACCACCAACTCTGCATGGATTGCCACCAGGAATCGGAACAGGTTCCCCATGTCCGCGGACCCATTCTTTACAGTGCCATGGTGAGAGGCCCGGTCGTCAGGACGCTCGACACAAGGGCGCCAACCGACTGTCTGGCCTGCCATGCCAAAAAAGTACCCAACCACAACCAGTTAGTGAAACTGGAAGGAAAAGTGGATGCTCTTGCGGTGACACAAAACTGCCTTTCCTGTCATGAAAAAGAGGGCCAAGCCATTCTAAAAACCGTGCACTGGAAGTGGCATGGACCTTCGCCCTATACCGTGGGCCACGAAAAGCGGGTGGATCTGGGGAAAAACCATGCCACCATCAATAACTTCTGCATCAACCTGAGTGGAAACTGGGCCCGCTGCACAAGCTGCCACATCGGCTACGGCTGGAAGGACAACACCTTTGAATTTAACGATATGTCAAACATCGACTGCCTGGTCTGCCATGACACTACCGGGAAATACAGAAAAGCGCCGACAAAAGCCGGTTTTCCTGAAAAGAACCTGGACCTGTTATCCATCGCACAGAATGTGGGCAGACCAAGTCGGTCCACATGTGGAATAAGTTGTCATTTCCGCGGCGGCGGCGGCGATGCGGTGAAGCATGGTGACATGAGTTCCATGTTGATCAACTCCGACAAAAACCACGATGTACACATGGGAGTCACGAATGGCGGGCTTGATTTCAGGTGCCAGGACTGTCACAAAACAAGAAATCACATGATATCCGGCCGCAGCATATCAGTCCCTGCCGTGGAAGGCGATCTTTCGTGTGAGTATTGTCACACGGACAGCCCCCATATCGGCGCCGAACTGATCGACCACCACCTCAACAAGCATACCCAGCATGTGGCCTGCCAGACATGCCACATTCCCGTGTATTCAAAGGGCAATCCCACCAAGGTCTCCTGGGACTGGTCTACCGCCGGAAAGGATATCACAATACCCAAGGACAAATACGGCAAACCTGTTTACCTGAAGAAAAAAGGGTCGTTTCAGTGGAAGGAGGCGGTCAAGCCAAATTATAAATGGTACAATGGAACCGTTAAACGCTATATCCTCGGCGATCGCATCAATGAAAACGGCGTAACCAACCTGACCATGCCGGTAGGTGACATAGCTGACCCGGCCTCACGGATCTATCCCTTCAAGCTTCATAAAGGAAAACAGATCAGCGATTCCGTATACAAATACCTGATCGCACCTCAGCTCTGGGAAGGATACTGGAAGCACTGGGACTGGGACAAGGCTTCGCGTGACGGCATGAAGGCTGCGAACCTTGCCTACAGCGGGGCGTATGAGTTCGTGGAGACATCGATGTACTGGGGACTCACCCACGAAGTGGTGCCGAAAGAACAGGCTCTCTCCTGTGCCGAATGCCATGTTTCCCTGACCAAAGCACCCTATTGCGGGAAGTGCCACCAGGACCGGCCGGACGTGGACTTTGAGGCGCTGGTCAAGAAAGGTATCGATTTTAAACGCATGGCCGCAATGGGCCGTGATGTGGAAGACCTGATCGGTAAAACCAATTACATCGACTACAAGGCCCTGGGATATGAAGGCGATCCCATCGAGGTGCGGGGCCGTTTTAAAAAATTGGGATGCGGAGCTACCCTTTCCAAAAATCCATAAAGGAGAAAAAATGTTTAAAAAAATTGGTGCGGTACTCATAATAATGGTTTTTCTACTGGTTTGCATCGGCGTGGTCATCGCCGAAGACGGCAAAGGAAATGCCCGCAAGGGAAAGTACCTCTTCCGTAAAAACTGCCGGGCATGTCACGGTGATGGCGGATCGGCAACAGAACTCAGCCCCATCAGCAAAACCCAGGCAGACTGGCAGAAAGTTTTTGACGATTACAACCAGCTGGAATGCAAGACAGAGTGGAACAAACTCTCGGACAAGGACCGACTCGACATGTACGCACACCTCCATGGTCATGCATTCGACTCGCCATCTCCGGCTAAATGCAAATAAGAGCTCTAAACCCCAAAGTTGCAACATTGGGGTAAACTGGAGAATAAAATGTCATCTTCATGCAAGCAAGCGATTTCTCGACGTAATTTTCTAAAGTTGTCCGGTACGGCCGCTGCCGCTGCGGCGGTGGGTGCTCCTTCCCGGGTTTTGTATGCGCTGGTGTCTGAAAAAGAAGAAGGCGCAGAAGTGGCAGCCCATGAGATGTTTTCGGCCTGTGACATGTGTTTCAACAAATGTGGGCTGATTGCGCGAGTGGAAAATGGCGTCATTAAAAAACTTGACCCCAACCCGAAATCGCTCAAATCCCGTGGTATGCTGTGCGCCAGGGGGAATGCGGGCGTCAAGCAGCTTTACGACCCGGACCGCTTGAAATACCCCCTGCTGCGAAAAGGAGACCGGGGAGGAGGCAAGTGGCAGCGTTTGAGTTGGGACCAGGCACTGGACCATGCAGCGGAACAGATGGAGCGCATCGGTGAAGCCTACACCCGCTGCGGCTTTCTTTTCATGGCTGGTACCGATATGCAGTCTACATTCGTGCACCGCTTCGCGGAAGCCTACGGATCATACAATGTCATTTCCCATGAATCAAACTGCCTCTTGAGCAGAAACCGAGCTTTTCTGGATACGTTTGGCGTGGTCCCCACGCCTGACGTGCTGAACTGCAAGTATGTCATTATGCCCGGCGCCAACCGGTTCGAAGCATTGGTGACGCCCGACAGCATGGATTTAATGACCGCCATGCAAGGTGGCAGCAAACTGGTTGTTCTGGATCCACGCTATACAAAAACGGCAGCACTGGCAGATGAATGGTATGCCATCAAGCCCGGCACCGACATGGCGTTCTTTCTTGCCATTGCCCAGGTCCTCGTCTCGGAAAACCTGTATGATAAAAAGTTTGTTGCCGAGAAGACAAACGGGTTCGAAGAATTTCAAGCACATGTCGATTCATATACACCCGAATGGGCCGAAGGGGAGACGGAAATTCCGGCCAGAGATATTCGCCGGATGGCCAGGGAGCTGGCTGCAGCGGCGCCTGCAGCCATGGTTTACCCCGGTCGCCGCAGCTCGGATTACGAGGATTCCACCCAAATTCGGCGGGCTTTTGCGATCGTCAATGCGCTTCTGGGAAACTGGGATCGGAAGGGTGGGTTGATCATACCCAAGAAAATCAAAACCGGCTCCATTTACCACGATGCGCCGTTTTATGAAGACAACCCGGAGGACCGGGTCGATGCCGGCATGTCCCAGATGATGTTCGACGAAGAAGGTTCCTTCAAACATACCCGTGATGCCGTCATCGAAGGCCGGCCCTATCCGGTCAAGGGCTGGTTCACCTACAAGACCAACCCCATGCAGACCGGTGCCAACCGCAACAAGACCATCGAAATGATCCACAAGCTGGATTTCATGATGAGTGTCGATATCGTCATGAGTGATACGGCCTGGATGGCGGACCTGGTTCTACCGGCTCCCAGCTATCTTGAAAGAAAGGACCCCATCTCAGCATTTCTAGCCTCGTCCTCCTGCTCCGGGGTGATTACCCGTGATCCGATAGTGCCGGCCATGTTCCAATCCAATCCGGTGTTCTGGATTGTTAAAGAGCTGGCCAAACGACTGGATCTGGGTGAGTCTTTCGATTTTACCATAGACGATTTCAGGAAGACCCAGCTCGAAAAACTACCCGAAGTTGCGCAAGCGATTAAGCAGGACGGTGTCTATAATATTGTCGGCCCCAGTTACGGCATCCATGAAGGGAAACCCTTCAAGACACGTTCCAAGAAGATCGAGATCTACAATTCACGCTACAAAGACAAAGGCATAGACCCCATGCCGGTATATCATTCGCCCAAGCGTGTACCCAGGAATCATTTCAGAATGGTGGTGGGCCGAAACGCCTTTATTACCCAGAGTGCAAGTACCAACAATTCTCTGCTATGTGAGCTGCAACGCGAAAACAGCCTCTGGATACACCCCAAGCCGGCCGGCACTCTCGGAATTCATCAGGGAGATCAGGTCGAGGTCGCGAGCCCCGCGGGTCGGGGTCGCCTGAAAGCCCGGGTTACGGAAGAGACGCGTCCGGATACCGTATACATGGATTCAGGATTCGGCGTGATTTCCAAGGGCTTGTCCAACATTTTCGGTAAAGGCGCCTGTATCGCCGAAGTTCTGGAAGATCATGCGGATAAAATTTCGGGAAATATGGCTATGCACGAGACATTTGTTACCGTTCGACCGGTTTGATTAAACGTTTAAACCTTAAACTCAGCTGAAGATCCAAGCTTAGCTTTGCGGATATGTGAGGGATAATATTTCTCTCGCCCACTTCGTTAGAGGCACAGAGAACCCCCTCATGGGAAAAAACATATTATGAAAGACAAATCATGCCACCCTTTTTAGGGATGGTGGTTGACTTGTAATGAAGAATGGAAGGAATTGAGCATGAAACAAAGCACGCCCCCAAAGTATGGGATTGTTATCGACGGTTCCAAATGTATTGACTGCAAGGCCTGCATGATTGCGTGTAAAGTTGAAAACAATGTTCCGGAAGGCTTCTGGAGAAACTGGATCCGACCGTTGCAGAATATGGCCGGAAATCAAAAAAGTGAATTTCAGCCTGGACAATGTATGCAGTGTGATGAGCCGTCCTGTGTGGCAGCATGTCCTGTGGGTGCGACATATAAACAGGCAGACGGTCTTATCGTTATTGATAACGCCAAATGCATTGGTTGCGGCAATTGCGTTACAGCCTGCCCCTATAGCGCTCGATATCGTCATCCCGACAAAAAAATTGCTGATAAGTGCGACTTTTGCGAACATCGGATAAAACGGGGCGAAGAACCAGCCTGTGTTCAAACATGCCCCACGAGAGCACGTGTTTTCGGAGACTTAAACGATCCTGAATCACAGGTCAGCCAACTCTTTGAAAAAGAGAAACTGATACAGATACTCGCCCCTCAAATTAACACCAAACCAAATATCTACTACTACGAGGGGACAAAGCTTTTGGATTGGGCCAAAGAACCGATGATGCCGGGAAATATTCATATGCCGCGTGAATTTTGGAAAACAGAGAACCCTAATATGTAGATACCCGGGTCCAAAAGGCTCGGCACTGATTCAACTCTATAAAGAATTAATATTATACACATTCAGCGTGTGATAAATTCTAAATCCGAATATCGAAATACGAAACAAATCCAAATATCAAATGCTCAAATGATTTAAACATAGCTTAAACTGGTATCTC
>QMMS01000155.1 GCA_003647375.1 Deltaproteobacteria bacterium | reverse complement strand
GTGTATGTAAACATCTGGGAATCTCCATGAGACGTATCAGCGGAGGAGCCGTATGGTCGAATCGTCCACGTACGGATCTGGCGAGGGCTCCGGTTGAGAAATCGGCCGGGGCTACTCTACGAGCTTCGAATGGCATCAGCCTTCAACCAGTTGACATAATCCGGAAAATGTCAACATCCATAAAACAATTCCATCGAGAAGACTCCTTTATTGAATCTTGTATGTGCATCAAAATTGAAAAATTCATACCAACCTGATTTTTGAGAATTCCAAACTTTATATAGCAATCAACACCCGGAGAATGCCATAATCGGTTATAGATTTGGTCATGATACCAGTTTGAGCACACTGCTGCATATGAGCAGTGGAAGACGGAAAGCCATTAGGAGCCGATGATCTAAGGATATCGATATTGATGATGACGTTTTTGGCGGAATGTAGTAACAAAAAGGATGCTAGTGTCATACGAAAACATGTTGTTAGAAATCTAAGACATTACTGCTATCTTCACAATCAACCGAATGTCCACCAGCAATAGGAAACTGTCAAAATTGCAGAATTCGAAAAGGCGTTAGACTAACTCGAGAACAATAAGAGATAAATTGTGTGAAAGAAAAAATTCCAGAAGAGACAGGGAAAATGGGCTATAGAAAACACAAAGTTTTCTATGGCTGGGTTGTGGTGGCGTGCGTTTGCGTGATTTTGTTTCTCGCTTTCGGTAGTGTTTACTCATTTACGACCTTTTTCGAGTCTTTTCAAATGGAATTCGGCACCTCCCGTAGTTCCACCTCACTGGTTTTTGCCATTGCCGGCTTTATTTATTTTAGTCTTGGGGCCATTAGTGGACAAATTGCCGACAGAATGGGTTCACGCTGGGTTATCGCTTCCGGTGTGCTTGTCATCAGCCTTGGACTGCTGCTTTCAAGCTTTGTGGTAACGGTCACGCAGATCTACCTTGTCTACGGCTTGGGTATCGGTATTGGTGTAGGCTTTACCTATGTTCCGGCAGTTGGGGCTGTTCAGCGATGGTTTGTCGCCCGACGCGGTTTAGCTTCCGGCATTGCGGTGATGGGTATCGGCTTGGGCACCCTAGGCATGCCTGCTTTTTCGGCTTTTCTCATCCATTGGAGTGACTGGCGTACTGCATATATGGTCATGAGCGCATGTGTTTTTTGCTGCGGTATGGCAGCAGCAATGCTGATTGTCGATTCCCCTGAAGAAATGGGCTTAATGCCGGACGGGGAGCGGACCAACAGGGGTGACAGCATTGATCTACAGAATAATATCCCTAAAGAATCACGGAAATCAGAGGGTGAATTGACGGTAAAGGATGTGTTGAAAACCCATCCCTTCTGGCTTCTATATGTCGGTACGTTCAGCGCTTCGATAGGGGTTTTTATACCGTTTGTACACCTGATGCCGTTTTCTAAAGATCTCGGTCATACGACATCAACTGGAGTTCTTTTATTGGGCCTGATCGGTGTCGGCAGTACCGTGGGGAGATTTCTGATCGGGGGTTTTGCCGACCGACTTGGTCGGCGTCGCTCGCTCGCCTGCATGTACGCCGTGATGGCAGCTATCTTTGCATGGTGGCTGGTCGCCTCACGTATTTGGGAGCTGGCTATGTTAGCTATCATTTTTGGTACGTGTTACGGTGGTTTTGTAGCCCTTCTTCCGGCGGTGACGGCGGACTACTTCGGCGGCTCCAATATCAGTGGAATTTTGGGTGCGCTTTATACCAGCGTTGCTTTTGGCAACCTTTTGGGTCCCACTTTTGCTGGTTTCATGTTCGATCTGCGGCAAAGCTATGTGGTCCCTATTGTTATGAGCATACTCGCCGCCATTGTTGCCTCCATCTGTACCCTTTTTCTGGAAAAACCTGAGTCCTGGAGAGAAACCTTCTTTCAATAGCTCAGGTTATAAACACGCTGAATGCTTGCCGAAAAATAGAGGCAGCGACCGGACCCAGAAGGAGGGGCTTATCCCTTTAGATCTGAATTTGGATAAATCGCAACACCGGCCGTGAACTGCCACATTGATGTTATCATATGTAAGCCTTGATAAGGTATGAAGGAATTAATGTTGGAATTTAAAAATGGAGCATTCTGGCTTTGAAATGTACATGAGGATGATGCGCTGATCTGTAACAGCCTCGGTTATATGCCATCGGCACCTGAATCTATTCAACCTTTGACCTTTGAACCTTTTTAGTTTACATCTGATGGGGAAAATTTACCACAATTACTAATTTAGCATGTGGGATAAAACCTGGAGGCAAGTCAAGCGCGCTCCGACAGTGATATGCTGCCGGGGTATTCTCACTAACTTGGCTCTGGAATTAAGCATGATAGCGGCAGATAGTACACAACACGACAAGGCTTATTATGCCAAGAGGCTAAGTGGCATCAAGCTGGAAAAGGTCTATGAGTTGGCGAGCGCAAGGGTGCGCCGCTATCTGATGGCAGAAATACACCTCATCGCCTCGATGCTTGAGCCGGGTCTAAATATTTTGGAACTTGGTTGCGGCTATGGCAGGGTGCTGTCGATTTTTGCCCAAAGGGTTGAAGAGGCCTGGGGGATTGATAACTCGGCTGAGAGTCTGGCTCTGGCAACAGAGAGATACCCAGATTTGCATCTAAGGCAAATGGACGCTGCCCATCTGGAGTTTGAAGACGACGCCTTTGATCTGGTTTTCGGGGTGCAGAACTTCATTAGCGCCTGCAAGGTGGAGCCACAGCAGCTTCTTCTCGATGCCATGCGGGTTACAAAGCCCGGAGGTAGGGTGATTCTGACCAGCTATGCATCCCAGTTCTGGCCCCACCGACTGGAGTGGTTTCGAACTCAGGCAGATCATGGTCTGCTGGGCGAGATTGATGATATGGCCACCGGTGATGGGGTAATCGTGTGCACTGATGGCTTTAAGGCCACTACCTTCAGCCTCGATGATTTCAAAAAGTTGGCATCATCATGTGAGGCCGAGGCAGATTTCTACACCATAGATGAGTCCAGTGTTGTGTTGGAGGTCAGGGTGGCCTGATTTGAGACGGGAGCCTATGTATTATCACCATTGTGTCAGAGCAATCAAACAGCTTATCATAGGGATTGATATTATAATCACTAAAGAAAAGGGGGATATGAAATGATTAAAAGGATAACATTATTTTCACTGGCAATTTGCATGATCTTAAATTTTGGTGGCACTATTCAAGCCGCAGATACTATCAAAATAGGTTTTAATGCGCCCTTGACAGGCTTTGCGGCTGCTGATGGCAAGTCTTCATCCGAAGGCGCAAAGCTGGCGGTGAAACAAATCAACGCGGCCGGTGGTGTGCTGGGTAAACAACTTGAGCTGATCATCTATGACGATCAGGCCAAGCCGGCCAATTCCATACCGATTGCCAACAAGCTCATCGGCAAGGATAAAGTGGCTTTGGGTATCAGCGGCAGCTACTCCGGCCCCACACGCTCGGCGGCGGGCGTATTCCAGGAAGCAGGCATCCCCTATATCAGTGCCTATGCCATTCACCCGGATATCACCAAGGCGGGCAACATGGTCTACCGTACCGGCCTTTTGGGCACCGTGCAGGGCAAAGCCGGCGCCAAGCTGGTGGGTGAGATGATGGGCAAGAAAAAGGTGGTCATAATCACCTTGCAGAACGACTTTGGTAAATCCCTGGCGGCAGGTTTCAAGGAAATCGCCTCCAAATACGGAATCGAAGTGATTGCCGAGTATCAGTACTCCATGAAGGACCGTCAATTTGGTTCCATTATTGCCAAGGTTAAAGCTGACAAGCCGGATGCCATCTATGCCAGCGGGTACTACTTTAACTGCGGCCCCCTGGTAAACCAGCTCCGGGCAGCCGGTGTGGATACCCCGGTGATCGGGCAGGAAGGCTATGACGGACAGAAATTCATCGAGATAGCCGGTACTGCCGCCGAAGGTGTACTCATCACCACCACCTTGGACCGCGATTCCAAGGAAAAAGAGACCGTGGACTTCATCAAGGCCTTTGAAGAACAGGCTGGTTATCCGGCCGATATGGTCGCGGCCAGCGCACACACTGCTGTGAAAGTTGCCGCTGCTGCCATGCAAAAAGCCGGTTCTACCGATCCGGAAAAAATCCGTCAGGCCATAGCCCAAACGTCTTTGAAGGCCTCCACCGGTCTGATCAAATTCAACAAGCTGGGCGAGGTTATGAAACCTGTCCAGGTGCAGATAGTCAAGGCTGGACGTTGGCATCACTATGCTGTCATCGACGATTCTGAGCTGCTGGTTCCGCCTGAAGAATAGACCCTATCTGGCATGAAAAACGGCCGGGAGGGCTCAGATGCCTTTCCGGCCTTGCTGCAATCCTATTCAAGCACAGGCAGCCAATAATGCTATATGTCGAACTTCTCACCCAAGGTCTGATCTATGGTTGCATGTATGCCATCATAGCAGTGGGCCTTACGCTGGTCTATGGACTTTTGCGTATTTTGCACGTAGCCCATGCCGGTTTGTTTACTCTGGGCGCCTACTTGGGCCTCATTGTCACTAACGCGACGGGTAGCCTACTGTTGGCATTGCCCGTTTCCGCCATATGCGTAGGTTTTGTGGGCATGGCCATCTACAGGTTCTGCTATCAGCCCATTCTGCATAAACCACCCTATGTGGCCCTGATCGCATCCATCGGCCTGTTCATTGCCATGGAGGAGATTTTTCGCCTCATCTTTGGACCTTATGGCCTCACCTATACCAATGCGCCCCTGCAAAGCCTGGTGAACATTCTGGGGATGAGCCTGCGCATGGTGGATATCGTCATCGTCTTTGGCAGTGTGGCAATGTTGGGGGTGCTATCCTGGTTGGCTCAAAGGACCCGTCTAGGCATTGCCTGGCGAGCCACGGTAGATGACCCCCAGATGGCCGAGAGCTTCGGGGTCAGCGTGCAGAAAGTGCGCTACCTCAACTTCTTCATCGGCTCGGCCTTGGCTGCCGTAGCGGGCATATTTGTCTCTTTGCTCTCCAACTTTGCCGAACCCACTATGGGCGGGGTGCCATCATACAAGGCACTGGCCATCATCGTACTAGGGGGGTTGGGCAATGTCACCGGTACGCTGATTGCCTCGGTAATCTTGGGCGTGGTGGAGGCTTTCGGCACCATATATGTTGGCGACTACCTGGACCGCGATGCCATAGCCTTCGCATGCCTTATCCTGGTGTTGATGATAAAACCCCAGGGCCTGTTTTCAAGGAAGTGAACCATGGGCATATATGAATTATCACTGGCGACCATTGTCTGCATAAATATCATATTCGCCTTGGGTCTTAACCTCATCACCGGCTACTGCGGCCAGATCAGCCTTGGACATGCGGCTTTTTTTGGCACCGGGGCCTATGTGGTGGCTTTGATGGCCAAGGCGGGTCTTCCCTTCCCAGTCAACCTGGCTGGTGCTATGCTGGTAGCCGGAGCCATTGGCATAATTGTTGGCGTGGCAAGCCTGCGGGTGCGGCACGACTTTCTAGCCATCACGACCATGGGGGTGGGCTTCTTGTTTTTGGGTATTGTCCGGCAGCAGGATAGCGTGCTGGGTGGTGAAATGGGCTTAAGCGGCATTCCTTCCATGGGGTTGGGCAAGCCCGGTTTTCTGCTGCTGGTTCTGGTTGTGGCAGCGCTCTGCACCGCCTTCAGTGTCTACATTAAAAAATCATGGATGGGCTTTGCCTTCGATGCCGTAGCCACCGACGAAGATACGGCGCGGTTGCTCACCGTGAATGTGCCTGCCTATAAACTTACCGCTTTTGCTTTGGGCACGGCCATGGCTGGATTGGCAGGAGGGCTTTACTGCTACTTCACCCGTTTCATCATGCCCGATGACTTCGGCTTCATTACCTCTATCAGCGTGCTCTCCATGGTAGCCGTGGGTGGTATCGGCTCGGTGCCGGGGGTGATAATAGGCACCATGCTACTGACTCTGCTGCCCGAGATGTCCGAATTCTTGAGCGACTATAAGCTGCTATTCTATGGTACATTGCTCTTTGCCGTCATGCGTTTTGCCCCTGATGGTCTAGCCGGTGTAGGTGGTAGCATATTTGGCAAGCTTAAAGGCAAAGGAGGCCTGGCATGAGCGTGCTCTTGGATGTGCAAAATGTAACCATGCATTTTGGTGGCGTGCATGCTTTAACCGATGTCTCTTTCCAGGTGATGAATGGCGAGTTCTTAAGCCTCATCGGCCCCAATGGTGCGGGAAAAACCACCATGCTGCGGGCCATTACTGGTGTGGTTAACCCCCAGAGTGCCGGTATCCGTCTTGCTGGTAAAGACATAGAAGGCTTGCCCATACATAAACGGGCCGCTTTGGGTATGGCCATGACCAATCAAATAGTGTGTCCTTTCAATTCCATGACACTGCGTGATAATGTTGCCTTGGCCGTAGGGCATAAGCGCATTGCCACCATATTCAGGGCGGTAGCGGCCATGGATCGAAGCATCGAGCGCAAAAAGGCTGGTGAGCTATTAGAGGTGGTGGGCATTGGCGAGCATGCCGACCAGGAGGTTATGGGACAGCCCCTGGGTCTACTCAAGCGTCTGGAAGTGGCCAGGGCCCTGGCCTTGGAACCAAAACTGCTGCTCTTGGATGAGCCCCTGGCGGGTTTAAACAATGTGGAAGCGGGACGTTTGGCCGATGTGGTGGTGGGCATCAACCGCCAGGGACTCACAGTGGTGATGATAGAACACAACCTTGGCGAGGTCTTAAGGGTCAGCGACAGGCTGGTGGTTTTGGATAATGGTCGCAAAATTGCTGAGGGTGAGCCCGAATCCGTGATGCGCATGCCTCATGTAAGAGCAGCCTATGTAGGCAAGGAGGCAGAAAATGCTGCGGCTTGAGAAACTGTGTTGCGGCTATGGACCTATGCAGGTAGTGCATGGCATAGATTTAGAGGTCTCGGCAGGCAGAGTTATGGCCCTTTTGGGTGCCAATGGGGCAGGCAAAAGTTCGACCTTGATGTGCATTGCCGGTCACGTGGAGATCCAGGGAGGCCAGATAAATTACAAGGGTGGTGATATCGCTAAAAAAACGCCTATGGAGCGGGTGACCGCAGGAATAGGCTTGGTGCCCGAGGGCAGAAGGCTCTTTAGCGAGCTGACCGTGCGCGAAAATCTGGTGGTGGGTGGTTATTGTCGGGCCAGGCATGAGACCGCACCCGGTATGGAAAAGATATTAAGCCTTTTTCCCCGCCTGGGTGAACGCATAGACCAACGGGCCAGCGCACTCTCAGGTGGTGAGCAGCAGATGGTGGCCATCGGCCGGGCCCTGATGTCACAGCCCGAGCTGCTTCTTGTGGATGAATTGAGCCTGGGGCTGATGCCCAAGGTGATAGATATCTGTTACGCGGCCTTAGATGAGCTGAAAAAACAGGGTATGGGGTTGATTGTCGTGGAGCAATCCACCCAACGTGCCATAGAGGTGGCCGATGATGTCACAGTGCTGGAAAGCGGCCAGGTAGTATGGAGCGGCACTGCGACCGAGGCCAGAGATTCGGCGGATATGATTGATGCCTGTCTGGGGTTGAAAAAAGTAAGCTAAACTGGCATGGACTAAGCCCCGGAATGAATCAATATGGGCTTGGTAAATAGGAGTTTCTCGGCCTTAATGATATTTAGTTCCAGGTATCCACTTATTTATTACTTGAGGAAAAGATTCCATATTCTCTTTGTGGTCTGGATGAAACCCATACCGATATATCTTTCGGCACTTTGATTATCGACTTCCATTTTTAACCTTCGAATATTAACCTCAATGACAAATAAGAGATTTGATCAACCCCGATGATTTTTCACAATTAAAGATTATGTAACAATACCTTTGAAACCATCGTGGCATAAATCTGCTTAGAAAATTGGGTTAATCTTGGCCTGTATGTAACGGCAAGTCCAAAGAGAATACTTCCTGTAATCATGAAAGCTGATCATTATCAGTAAGGAAATTTGAAGCAGGCGCCCAATTTCATCAGGTGAAGCTTTTCATCATTATCAGAGCATGTGGTTATTTCCAATGACCGCCATCGACTCAAGAAAACAAATAGGGAACGCTACCCTGTGTAAATGTTGTACCGCCTTGTTTTTTATAAGGTAGGTGCAAATGAAGCCAAACGGGATCAGGAAAATTGGAAAGAAATAGAGTATTAGACTATAGGCTGCTAACAGCCTATAGTCTATAGTCTAAACAACCTGGGCAGTCAGGATGTTATCCTGCCGCTGTTCCAGTATTTCTCCTCTGGTGCTGATGACGACCGTTTCCATTGGAACGGTTTTGCCTGCCTTTTCCATTCCCTTTTGGAGAATGTACGGAAGCCCGGAACAACAGGGAACTTCCATGATCACGGCCGTGATGCTTGCGATATCGGACTCGCTGAAAATACCGGCAAATCTGTCGATATAGTCCTGCACATCATCAAATTTTGGACATCCCATTAATACGACCCTGCCCTTCAAGAACCGTCCATGAAAATCCGGATAGGCCAACGCTGTACAGTCTGCTGCGACGAGGAGATTTGCATTTTTCAGAAAAGGAGCCTGCGGCGGCACAAGGCGAATCTGAACCGGCCAGTGTGAAAGTGCTGATACGCCCCCTTCATGGGCGGTCGGCTGGTTTGCCTTCTGACAGGCAGTCGGTGCAAAGGACTGCAATGTTGCCGATGGACATCCGGTTAATGGGGTGGGCGCTTCATGGGTCTGTTCGGTTTCTATCTGAGCCAGGTGCTTTTCCACCGCGATTTCGTCGAACTCGTCTGCTTCTTTTTCCACAATGGTCAAGGCATCTTTGGGGCATTCACCGATACACGCACCCAATCCATCACAGAATTTATCTGCCACGACCTTTGCCTTGCCGTCAACGATTTTGAGTGCGCCCTCGGCACAACCGATGATGCACAGGCCACAACCGTCACATCGTTCTTCATCGATTTTAATTATCTTGCGATGTACTTTCATTGTCTGTTTTCCTTTTTTAAGATCGAAAACACTTTTTTGGCCTCTTCTTTGCCGGCTTCCGTCAGCAGAGATGACTGTATGAAACTTTCGATACGACCGGGTTCCATGGGTTTGTCCTTGTGGCGTTCTTCCTTGTTGGTGATCATGTCTGCATCATACAGGACCTTGAAGTTAATACTGTCATCTGGACGGGGGTGGTGATGATGCCCGATGATGTCGCATACCTCCTCAATCAACGCATCCTTTGCGTCCAGTTTTTCCAGAATGGCCCGTGCAATGGGGGGACCTTCCTGTTCCTGGTACCCTGGAGCCGTGCTTTGGTGCTTACGCTCTGACTCATGGATGCCGATGTCGTGAAGGTAGGCGGCACATAATATGACCGCCATATTCCCGACCTCTTTTTTGGCAATCCTTTCTGCATACCTGGCCACACGAGTCGCATGGCCGATTCGCTTAAAATCTGTTTTGAAATACCGTTTCATTTCAATAGCGACGCGGTCTTTGAGAAGATCTTCTTTTCCCGCCAGGAGTTCCGGCGGCAGGGTGCCGATGCACTGCTCTGCAAATTCGCAATAGGATGCACACCCGAAATCCAATTTTGGGTTGACGAACCGGTGGCCACAGTGATGGCACTTTCTGGTGGTGTCATCCTTGAAGAATTCTACGGAATGACCACATTTGGGGCAGGATTCATCAAAAATCGCCCCGGGTTTCCAATATCGACTGTCTTGGCCTGGACATTTCATAATGTTTTACCTCTCAGATTAACGTTTGGATCGGATTATAGGCAATAACCCCGATGGTTACATTGACATAAGTCAAGACAATGGGATTTAGGTTTTAAGTTTTAGGTGTTAGGATAAATTATTTATCATTTGATCATTCTCTGATACTTGTTGTAATACGATAAAAATTCCGGTTTATTTGGATGTCTTGGGATAAAATAAAATGATAATAAAATCGTTTCACGATTTTATTATGGAGCAATATTGCCATGGAAAAAATTCTGAAAATCATTTCCCTGATACCGCTTTTCCAGAATCTCCAGGAGGATGATCTAAAAAAAATCCGGGAGATTGGCGTGGACAAGTTCTACGAGAAAGGACAGACTGTATTTTCAGAGGGAGATAAAGGCACCGGATTCTACGTGGTTGCCGATGGGAAGGTTAAGATCTACAAGGTTTCCATGGATGGCAAGGAGCAGATCCTGCATATCTATGGCCCTGGTAGCCCTATTGGTGAAGTGGCCGTGTTTGCAGGGAAAAATTTTCCGGCAAATGCCGAAACCCTG
>QMMS01000154.1 GCA_003647375.1 Deltaproteobacteria bacterium | reverse complement strand
GTCTCTTTGCTATTGGCTGAATGCCCAGAAAAACTGAATTCAATAAGCTGGCAAACCACATTCGACGTTGGATGTTCGATATTCATTTTTAGAAAAACAAATTGGAAGACAGGTTGATTAAAACCTATAAAAAAGTGACAACTTTTAATCAGGACTTGACCGGAACTTAGCCTGCAACCCGACACCTGAAACCTGAACCCATTTAAAATAACAATAAATACTTAGGAGTTGCGGTTTCTACCGTTCATTTAGCCTCCAGCCTACAGTTTTCCCAGGGCTGCCACCAGACGGTCAACGTCCTGCTTCGAGTTATAATGCACCAGGCTGATACGGATGATCCCGTCTTCAACATCTTCGAATCCCAGTCCTTCCAGGCAGCGTACAGCATAAAAATCGCCGTTGCGTACAGCAACCTCCTGCCTTACAAGCTTTTCGGTCGTTTCTTTCGAGGTCATGCCCTCTACGGCAAAGGAGATGGTGGCGGCACGGCACCCTTCCTGCGCCTGGTGCTGTCCAATGACCCGTGATCCTTTTATCGCCTTTACGGCGTCCAATATCCGGCCGGCCTGGACAGTTTCATACCCGTGAAAAAGACCAAACACACGCCTGGCCCGCATATGGAAGTCTGGTTCCTTTTCACTGAAATGGTGATCATACACGGCATCAATGTAGGCCCCGATACCGGCGGTGGCGGCAATCTCGGCATGCAGAGGGCCTGCCGGGTTGAAATTGTAGTGGGGGATTTCCCTGTTAAAATAATGCCCCTGGGGCTCAAGCGTATCAAAGGCCGATGGTTTACCCCACATGATACCCAGGTGGGGGCCGAAGGTTTTGTAGGTGCTGAACAAATAGATGTCCAAACCGCTTTTGCCTACATCCAGAACCTGGTGCGGTGCAAAAGAAACACCGTCACCGACAGCCAGGGCACCGACATCATGGGCCATCTTGGAAATCGCCTGGAAGTCATTTATGGTACCCACGATATTAGAACACAGCGTAAAGCAGACCAGCCGGGTGCGATCGCTGAGCAGGGCCTCGAGATCCCCAAGGGACAACTCCCCTGTCTGAGGGTCGATACGCCACTCCCTGATAACGGCGCCGAACTCTTCCAGGCGCCGCCAGCACCCGATGTTGGCTTCGTGATCCTGGTTGGTGACCACGATTTCATCACCCGGCCGCAAAGTGGGGCGCACCGCCTGGGCCAGCACATAGGTGTTCATAGAGGTAGAGGGTCCCATGGTCAGTTCATCCGGGTCGCAATTGAGCAGACCGGCAAGAACGTTGTAACCGTCATCCATGGCCTCCCCGGCCGCAATGGAAGCTTCGAAGGGTCCATAGGGCTGCACTTTGGTAAACTGGAAAAAATCGTTGAGCCGGTCTATAACCTGGGCAGGCACATAGGACCCGCCGGCATTTTCGAACATGGCCCAACGGGCTGTTGCTGGATTTGAAAACACGGGATACTGGGAGCGGATATAATCGAGGTCTAAGGTCATTGACGTCTCCTTGTGGTTTTAAAGCATACGATTTCAGCCTTTTGGCATATATTAAAACGCTTTCTAAAGTCAACGTCTGTTATCACCTATCATTTTTATCAAAATTAAAAGCCCCTTGAGCATGGCCTGCTCAAGGGGCTTTTTTAGTTTGCGTTACAGGAAATTAAATTACAATGATGCATCTCGCTGTTCAAGCTGAACGATCCGCGGCGTGATGAAAATCAGCAGTTCTTTGTTTTCCCGCTCCTCTTTCTCGTTTCTAAAAAACCAGCCCAGAAGCGGAATCTTTGACAGCCATGGGAACCCTTGCACGCCGCTTGTCCGCCTGGATTTCATGATACCGCCAATAACGATGGTGTCCCCGTCATTGACCAGCAATTCGGTCCGAGCCTCGTTGGTGGAAAGCGACGGTACCCCCTGAAAAATTGAGTCAATGTCGTTTTTCGTGATCAGGATTTCCATGGATACCCGGCTGTCAGGCGTCACATGGGGGGTAACTTCCAGGAGCAGGTCTATATCCTTATAACTGACCGATGAGCCACCGCTGTCGTCCCTTTCCAGATAGGGCCATTCGATACCTTGTTTGATCGTGGCCTTTTTGTTGTCGAGGGTCACGATCTTGGGCGATGAGATAATTTTTCCTTCACCGTTGGTTTCCAGCGCGTTGAGACGGGCATTGAGCAAAAAAGGCGTCCCCCCGATTTTGTCAAAGACGAACCCGAGGCTGGAAGAAGCTCCCTGGGCCGGAAAATTCATGACCATGTCGCCGGCCAAATTAGCGTCTATACCACTGTTGTAGGCCGGACCTGCCTGCGCAGTCCAGTCGAAACCCAGTTCCTGGGAAAAATCGGAGCTGACCTCCGCGATTCTGGCCTCGATGATAACCTGCGGCGTAACACGGTCGATGCGAAATACAATCTCCCGGGCCTGCATGATTTTCTCAACGACGTCGGTCATGATGATTTGATTGTTACGGGTATCGACGCTGACCGTCCCCCTATTCGCTGTCAGGATGGATTGAATGTGCGGCATAATTTCCGTTTGTGCATTGGAGTAATTGACGGCAAGGTATTCGGTTACCAAGGGTTCCAGAGCTTTTTCCTGCTCCATGGCCTTTTGGACAGCTTCCCTCTTTGCGGCATTCAAGGATTCCTCGGCCTTGAGCGTTTTCAGGGTGGCAATGCGGATAATATTCCCTTCATTCATCATGCCCAGTTGATTCATCCGTAGAACAAGATCCAGCACCTGATCCCAAGGTACCGGCTTATCCAGGGTAAGCGTTACCTGCCCGCTTACATCCTTGTCGATGGCAAAATTCTTGCCGCTGATTTCCTTCAGGATACGAAAAACATTTTTAACATCCGTCTCGTAAAAGTCGAGAGCGATTTTTTCGCCTGTATACATTTTGGGTTTTTGATAAAGCGGGCTGGTTTCTGCAAACTGAGATTGGGCTACAACCACTTTCTGCGTAGAGGCTTCCGTGGGTGCAACTGAGTCGCCAGCGGCAGATCCCGCGACTGCCGTACCGGCGGCCGCTGCCGTCATTTTCTGCATGTCTTCCAGGGTTGTTTCCTCAAAGACTTTCTGCCAGGGCGGCATATTGGCCTGTTCGAGCGGCTTCGGCGGTATGGTCGACGCCTCGAAATGGATCATGATGAAGTTGTCACTCTGTTCTACAAAGTAGGGCACAGATTCACGTAGTTCTATGGCAAACATGGTGTTGTTTTCCATGTCAGGCTTCTGAACCGGTGTAACCCTGTTGACCGCACTTTCGAAGCGGGTGGTGATGAGGGGAAACCGACGGTATTCGGGCAAATTGGTATTCATCAACCGAAGTTGCACCAGTGTGTCTGTTTTTTTATTTATATCATAATCAACAGGGATGGTGGTACCGATAATAACCGTCGATTTACCGGCACTCTCACTGGCAAAGTCGATTTTGTTAACCCATGCCGGCCCACTGTATTCACTTCCAGTAGCCTCGGTCTGGCTCGCTACTGGCTGGACCTGTTGTTCAGATTCTATTGCATCCGAAGAGGTGCTCTGCACCGCGGTGGCAACTATCGGTTCAACCTGGTCGGAGTTGTTCGTGGCCGTTTCCTCGGCAGCAACAGGGCTTGCCTGCGCAGCCGCTGCAGCCGTCACAGTTCCACTATCCTTGCTGAAGACGATGTTGATGCCGTTTTCCTTACGAACCACCTCATAGGCCACGTCCTTATTCATAAGGATTTCCACCCGCGAGGCTTTGCCGTTGGCAGTCATTTCGGTTGCCGTAACAGATCCGATGACACTATTTTCAACACGGAGATCACTCTGGGTCGTATCCAGCCCGGTTTCAGGGAAGTAGAGCACCACGCTCAAAGGGACCGGCTTTTTGACAGACGTGTAGGTCAACAAACGGTTGCCTGCAATATCAACGTTGAAAGACTCGTCATTCTCCGTAACAGAGATCGCCTTGATCGTCTTCGGCTCCAGAGGTTTTGTAATGTCACTGTTTATCGGTTTGTCTTTGGCCGCACATCCCGACAGAATGGCCAGAAATGCCGATAAAACAATAAATATTACAATGTTCCTGCTCAATCTTTTGTTTGACGTAGACATGTTATTCCTCTCCGGAAGGTTTCGGAAGTCTTAGTTCTCTCGTTTTTAATGTGATATCCCCTTGAATGTTCTCCACTTCTTCTTCTACTATAATCCTGTCTTTCTGGATATCGATAACGGTTCCCTGGTTTACCCCGATAAAGGTGCCTTTGGTGACAACGTAGCCCTTACCGGACGTTTCTTCGACTAGGGCCTTATTACCCTGGGCGGATCTGACAATGGCTCTCAGGCTCAACTGGCTTAACTCTATCCTCTCCAATGGCGTTGTCGGCTTCCGTTTTTTTCTATCGGTTTTATTGGCTGCCGCCACAGTAGTACCGCCGCCGGCTTTTTTCAGTTCTGCCTTAATCAGCGGAATGAAGGGGTCGATTTTGCCCTTCGAGTCGTAGCCGATGGCCGCTTTAGCCAGGATGTTATCCTGGGACAGCTCCGGCGCGGAAGGAATCAACACGTCATCGTCCTTCCCTTTGCCGTCACTGGCTTTCGGTGTTGCCGGGGCAGGGGCCTCTGCTATGGCCATCGGTGCCTGTTTGGCTTCCGTGCCGGTCTTCTGGACAGAGATTTTTTTGCTCACAACCTTCTTGGCCTGCTTAGGTTCACTCTTTTTGTCCGCACAACCGTAAACAAGCAACGACAAGAAGCATAACAAACAGGTGATATTACGAATTTTGTAAGTATGTTTAAACATGATTTTCGCTATCATTCCCTGAGTTAATTATTTCTTTTTTTTCTTTTTTTTCTTACTTTTCTTGGCCTTAGTGCCTTTATCGTCATCTTTCTGAAACTCCACAAACCGGTAAACCACTGCCGTACAGGAAGTTGTCAACTCGGTTTCCCCCTTGCCCTTGGCCGGCGCCATGGCGATGTCAGTGACATTGACGATTCGCGGCAGCCCGGCAATCATGTCGAAAAAAACAGCTACGTTGTGGTAGTCTCCAGATACTTTAATAGATATGGGGACTTCGGCATAAAACTCTTTTCTGACCTCCGGCTTGGGGGTGAAGACCAGTATATCCAACCCCGCATCATGGGCGGCCTGCGATATGCCGTCGATCAGCGTGGGAATCTCTTTCTTGTCCGGCAGAGCCCGTTTAGCGATTTTGAATTTTGTTTCCGCCGCTTTCATCCTGTTACGGTAATAGTTAAGCTGGGCAGCATTCTTTTTGGCTTTTTGCAGCTTTTTCTCCAGCTCATTGTACTTGACCTTGAGCGTGCCGATCTCTTTCAGTTTCGGCATGTAGGAAAAGTAAACAAATGCACCGACCAGAACGATCACCGTGCCTGCATAGATCAGTATCCTTTGCAGCTTAGATAAGCTCTCGATCCTTTGGATGACGGGTGCCAGTGATTTCAGAGAAATATTTAATTTTTTCATGATTTTTCAGGCTTTTTATCCGGAGTCATCTGCTTTTTTCTTTTTGCCATCTCGAAACTGAAATCTTTCAGTTTCACGTTTTTCCCTGGGATCGCCTTCTGCTGCATGGACTTCAGGGTGACATTCGCATAGGACCCTTCCAGGTTTTTCATGAAATCAGCGATGGTGCGTTCATCCAGGGCAACCCCTTTCAGGGCTATGTTGCCACCTTTCAGAGTGAAACTGGTGAACCACATCCTGTCGGGGATGATGAGCTGTGTCATTGATTCCAGCAACAGCACCGCATCCGTACGGCTGCCATTTAGATCATTGATAACGTCGATCTTCTTATTGAGAAGCGTGAGTTTTTTCTTGATATCTGCGATTTCTTTATTTTTCTCATTGTATTTTGCCAGTTGAGCAGTGGTTTCTTTGTTTTTAACCTTGAGCCGATCGATCTGCTGGTTCAAGTTGACGTTGTAATAGATAACCACGGCCAGGAGAAAAACGAACGAAAGCAGAAAAATAGAAATCTGTCGCCGAACGTTCTCTTTCTTGCGTGCTGCACGAAACGGCAGTAAATTAATTCGTATCATTTATCGCTCACCCTTCTGATGGCCAGGCCCATGCAAATGGATGCCTGGGGTGCGATTCTTTCGATGAACGCCGGTTCAAAGCGATCCTCGTTCACGTGGAAGCTCTCAAAGGGATTGATGGTCTGCACATCAGCCGATGTTTCCACCGCCAGAAGCTGACGGAATTCTTTTATCGCTCCCCCCCCGCCACTCAAAACGATTTTTTTAATCTGCTCATCGGGATAGGTTGAATAGAAAAAATCCAAAGCACGACGGATTTCCGTGCACCAATCCGCGACGACAGATGAAATAATATCTGATAAATCTTCCTGGGAAATCTTATCGGTCTGGTTACCGAACTTGAGCTCTTCAGCCTCCTCCAGTGAACAGTCGGCAATGGAGACAATTTTCTGGTTGATCTGGCCGCATCCCAGGGATACGTCTCGCATGAACACGGATGTTTTGCCTTTGAGTATGTTCAACGACGTTTTACTTGCCCCTATATCGATCAGGGCTACATTATCTTCATTGGTATCATAAGTGACTTCAAAAATATTCTGGAGGGCAAAGGCATCCACATCTATAATACATGGGTTGAGACCGGCCAATTGCGTCAGGTTGATGTAATCGTTCACCATCTCCTTTTTAGCCGCTACCAGCAGTACACTCATCTGGTTGGGATTGTGTTCATTTTCCCCCAGGATCTGAAAATCGAGATTCACATCGGCGATATCAAAGGGAATATACTGTTCCGCTTCGAATTGAATGGACTCCTGAAGTTCATCCTCCGTCATTGTCTGCACATTGATCTTCTTAACAATGACCGAGTACCCACCGATGGAAATGGCTACGTTCTGTTCCCGGATGCCATTGGAGTGGTATAACTGACGGATGGATTCGGCAATCGCCTCGGGGTCTTTGATAGATCCGTCCTCAATGAGCCCGGGGGCAATATCGATGGTACCGAACTTTTCCAGTACCTGCCCTTTCTTTGTGTCACCAACCTCGCCGACCTTTATGGTCCTGGAACCAATATCCAACCCGACGAGACGGTCTTTTTTCCTAAAAACCATGATACTCTCTTAGTCGCCAAATATTTTATTTTTGTCTGAAAGTTTGAATCCCAAGGCCAGGAGTATTTTCCGCTTTGTCTCCATGCGACATGGCATACCCTGTTCGATACGCGTGATCGTAATGGGTGAGACATTGGCCTCCCGGGCAAGTTCAGACTTACTCATTAAAAGAGACTCTCGTATTTTTTTTAAGGAATTTTTACTCATACACTTCTGTCTTCATGAATATGGATGATTGTGTTGAAAAAATCAATAAAACGGCAAGTACGATTTCAATTAATCTGAAAATATTTTTATTTTCGATCGTATATTCTCTTGAAATGTATCGCCTTGTCAAGTAAAATTATATATAAATTATACATAATTTTATTCAGTTACTTCATATTGTGTCTCCTTATTCAAAGTTACTACATGTTGTGGGAAAAAAACGATACCTCGATTTCGAAAATTGACATCCCTTATCCTGGCCTTGCAAACTGCCACGCCTTGACTTTGTGGCCACGCATACCATATAGAACCCTAAAGTGAGCGTTTAGGAGAATATGGCATGGTACGTTTCCTCGAGTTTGCCGGCAAACCCTTTGTTATGATGATCGAAGCCTTTGGAAAGGTGAGCCTTCTCCTATTTTCCACGCTCGCCTGGATGGTCAGGCCTCCATACCGAATTCACGAGATATTCAAACAGATGGAATTTGTCGGGGTCAATTCTTTACCCGTGGTCCTTATTACCGGCGCCTTTACCGGTATGGTACTGGCTATCCAGACATACTACGGTTTCAGAATGTTCGGGGGGGAGAGCCTGGTGGGGGCCACCGTGGCGCTCTCCATGGCCCGGGAATTGGGACCGGCCATCACCGCCCTGATGGTGACCGGCAGAGCGGGGTCGGCTATGGCTGCCGAAATAGGTACCATGCGGGTTACCGAACAGATCGATGCCCTCTACACCATGTCGGTGAATCCTGTCCAATACCTCATCATGCCGCGCGTCATTGCCGGCATCGTTATGCTGCCCATGCTTACGATTGTCTCCGATTTTATCGGAATTGTCGGTGGTTATTTTGTGGGGGTGGGACTGCTCAACATCAATTCCGGTATATTCATAGCCAGAATTGTTGAATTTGTAGACCTCAGCGACATTATCAACGGTCTCATCAAAGCATCTGTTTTCGGCCTGATTCTCTCTTTGGTCGGATGCTACAAGGGATTTAACACCTCAGGCGGCGCCGCCGGGGTTGGCCGGGCCACGACACAGGCCGTGGTTGTCTCTTCGGTTTCCATTCTGATCAGCGATTATTTCTTGACGGCGGTAATGTTTTGAAAATCCAACTTGTGAATATCTGTAAAGCTTTCGGGGACCAGGTTGTTCTGGACAGCCTCAACCTCACCGTGGAACCGCACCGCATAACAGTCATTATCGGTGAAAGTGGCGGTGGCAAAAGTGTTTTGCTAAAGCACATCATCGGACTCATTCGACCTGATGCGGGGTCTGTTTATATTGATGATGTCGAGATTTCTGCACTCAATGAAAGACAGCTCAATGACGTCAGAAAAAATTTCGGCATGCTTTTTCAGGAAGCGGCGTTGTTCGACTCCATGACCGTGGGTGAAAATGTCGCCTTCCCCATCAGGGAGCATACCCGGCTTACAAAAGAGGAGATCAACATCATTGTCGAGGAAAAACTTCGCCAGGTCGGCTTGAAAAAGGTGACCGGGAAAATGCCTGCAGAACTCTCCGGAGGTATGCGCAAGCGTGTCGGCCTCGCCAGAGCACTTGCCCTCAACCCGAAGATCATCCTGTTCGACGAACCGACGACCGGGCTCGACCCCATCAGACGTGACGACATCGACCGGTTGATCGTAAAAACCCAACAGCACACCAGGGCAACCTGTCTGGTCATCAGCCACGATATCGACTCCACCTTTAAAATTGCACATAAGGTCGCAATGCTGTATGATGGCAGGATTATTGAATATGGCCCACCGGAGAAAATAAAAAACTCTGAAAATCCGGTGGTTAAAAATTTTATTGAAGGCAAATCGAGTTCCGAGCAGTGACTGGCCGATTATGTCGAAATTTAGCATTGAAGCGAAAGTTGGCATCTTCGTAGTAATCGGGATTGTTCTCCTGGCCTACATGTCCATGAAAGTCGGCAAGCTGAACTTCTCCAATAACAAAGGATATTACATTGAAGTCCTGTTCGATTCAGCCTCCGGTCTGGTCAGGGATGTAACCGTGGAGGAGGCTGGTGTTGAAATCGGCCGTGTTCAGGATATTTCGTTAAAAAACGGCAAAGCGCTGGTACTGCTGCAAATCAAGCCTGAAATAGAGATAAAAAAGGATGCCAGAGCCATTATCCGGACCAGGGGTATCCTGGGTGATAAATATGTGGAAATTCTTGCCGGTTCCGCATCCGCACCCGCCATCCGAAACGGGGACCGTCTAACCCGGACAGTGCCGGTAACGGATATGGATTCCCTCATGAACGTCTTGGGGGAAGTGGCGCATGACATCAAACTCCTCACCAACGCCATCTCCAATGTTCTCGGCGGGGCGGAAGGCGAAGCCACTTTCCGGGCAATTGTCGACAACTTGAAAGAAATGGTTACAACCCTCAATCAGACGGTCCAGAGCAACAGCGACGATATCGACCGCATGATCGACAACCTGGCAGGTTTTTCGGACACGTTGAAGTCTGTTGGTGACGAAAGCCAGGATGACATCAAAGATATCATTGCCAGTGTGCGCAGGGTATCCAGCACCATGGAGTTATTGCTGACCGATCTGGAGGAAGTCGTTGTAAAAATCAATACCGGGCAGGGCAGCATCGGCAGATTGATCAATGAAGAAGACACCATCAACGATCTCAACGAAACCCTGGCCGCCCTGAAACACATCACCCAAAACATCAGCCAGGGGGAAGGGACCCTAGGCCGCCTCATTGCAGAAGACCAGACCATAGACAGTCTCAACGCCACGCTGGCGTCGTTGGATGAAATCACCACTAAAATAAACAGCGGTGAGGGGACTATTGGCAGGCTCGTCAACGACGAAGAGACGATCGACACGCTGAACACGACTTTGTCGCAGCTGAACAACTATCTCGAAAAGCAGGACACCTTCCGAACATACCTGGACTACCGCGGGGAATACCATTTTGAAAGCGAAGCACTGAAATCCTACGTG
>QMMS01000153.1 GCA_003647375.1 Deltaproteobacteria bacterium | reverse complement strand
GCATATGGTGGCTTCAGGGGGATTGGGGGCTGTGATGGGATCTAAAAATCTCAAAGCCATCGTAGTGGAAGGGGGCGGTCCTGTGCCCATTCATCCGGACCGGGTCAGTGACTTTAAAGCAGCGGTTTTGCGCTGGCGGGAAGAGGCCTGTGCTACAGGCCTTGGAAAAACCGTCCATGAAAAAGGAACGCTGGGTCTTTTCAAACCGTACCACGACAAGGGTTGGGTTCCGGTAAAGAATCTGACCACCAATCAGTTGCCCGATGAAGCACTGAATCAGTTGGACTGGTCGTATATGCGCAACGAGCTGTACGAAAAGGTGCCCAAGGCCTGTCATGCCTGCACCTTTCAGCACTGCCACACCGTCCGGGTTAAGGAAGGACACTACAAAGGGATTGTGGGTGAGGAGCCCGAATACGAAATTCTCGCAGGCTTCGGGCCTAACTGGGGGATTCATGATCCAGGCGCTATTACAATGCTCAATAATCTGAACGACAATCTGGGCATGGATGCAAAAGAGGTCAGTTTTCTGATCAGCATGCTGATGGAGGGCGTTGAAAAGGGGGAGATCAACAAGGAAAATCTCGACGGAATCGACTTGACCTGGGGCAATATCGAAGCGGTCGAACAGATTCTGAGGAAGATTAGTAAGAGAGATGGTATCGGTGATGTGTTGGCAGGCGGGGTGATGCGGACCGCCAGGGACTTGGGCGGTGAAATGGATGACATGGCAGTTTACGTGAAACAGGGTAATGCACCCCACATTCATGATCCCCGCACCCGCTGGGGAACCCTTTTTACCCAAGTCATATCGAATACGGCTAGTCAGGAAGGCATGGACATGACCAGCCGGGCCAATCCTGAACTGGGGTTTACAGAACCGACCAGCGAACCGGATGCCTACTTGGCTGAAGTTCAGGCCAAGACCGGGCCGAAACGCCAGTTCGAGGAGTGTCTGGTGTTCTGCTACTTCCAGGCTTGCAGCCTGAAACATACGGTGTACACCATGAACGTGTTAACGGGAGGGGCTTTTACCGTTCAGGAATGCCTGACCGTGGGTGAACGAGTGATCAATCTTTTGCGGATCTACAATGTTCGCGAGGGACTCGTCATGGACGATGACTGCTACTCCCATCGTCTGGGCGAAAGACCGAAGGACGGACCTGGCAAGGGAAAAAGCATGAACCCCACATTTGACCGGGTGCGGGCCGCCTACTATCAATCCATGGGGTGGGACGAAAAGGGCGTACCCATCCCGGAAACGCTTGAGCGGCTCGGTCTGGGATTTATTATAGATGACGCGATAATACAAAAATAACATTTACGCGCCTAATCTGGATAAGCAGGAAGTTGAACATAAATCCATACGGGGTCAAATAGATAGGATAACCTTGATGAAGCAGTTAAAAATCAACCCGGATCAATGCATTGGATGCCGAGCTTGTGAACTGGCTTGTGCATTGGAAAATGATGGTGTGTTGGCTTCGGGGCACTCACGAATTGATGTAATCAGTTTCACAGAGAGCCGTGAATACGGGTTGCCCTATCACTTCCCTTCAACCTGCCGGCAGTGCGAAGATGCGCCGTGTCTGATCACTTGCCCAGAAGATGCCATAGCATGGGATAAACAAAACAAGCGAATATTACAGATCGATAGGGAAGCTTGTACCGGATGTAGTCTATGCATTCACGCTTGTCCATTTGGAGCTATTCGGATGGAATCTGAATCCCGCAAGGTATACAAATGCGAACTCTGCAATGGTTATCCGGCCTGTGTTGAAATCTGCCCCACCAACGCGATTTCAATGGTGGATCAAAACCCATATTTCGTCAAAATTACAGCCTTACAGATGAAGGCATTCTTACTTCTGAAAAAAAGAAATGTGGATAAATAAAAACACTTTAAAAAGGAGGTATTACAGTGTCGAAATTAAAAGATTTAGAATTGTTGCTCAGCAAAGGAAGAATAACCCGGCGTGAGTTTGTTGTCCGTGTTTCAGCTTTAGGGCTCATGCTAGGAGTATCACCGACGTTATTGAGTTCTCCGGCTTATGCCGCGACGCCTCAGAGAGGTGGGAGATTACGAATTGGTATTGATGGTGGTTCGACAACAGATACATTGGATCCCGCGCCGTCAGCATCTACAATGTCATCTGTTATTTGCCAAGGACAGCTTTATAACTCTCTGGTCGAAATAGATGCTAAGGGCAACGCCATTCCTGAACTGGCTGAAAGCTGGGAGGCTTCACACAATGCGGCTATATGGACCTTTAAACTTCGTAAGGGAGTCGAATTTCATAACGGCAAATCCATGGACGCTGAGGATGTCATTTTTTCACTCAATTACCATCGAGGAGAAGAATCAAAGTCAGGAGCTAAAGGTATTGTCAAGCCCATCAAGGAAATAGTCGCCGACGGGAAATACACAGTGAAATTTATTCTGAATGAAGGCAACGCCGACTTTCCCTTTCTCATGAGTGATTACCATTTGTGCATTGTACCAGTCGGCACGACAGATTTTAGTAAGGGTATCGGTACCGGCGGCTATGTGCTATCCACCTTTGAACCAGGAGTCAGGGCTTTAACCAAACGCAATCCTAACTATTGGAAGAAAGGACGCGCCCATTTTGATGAAGTTGAAACCCTTAATATCGACGACATCAATGCCAGAGTAACTGCACTGAAGACCAACCAGATCGACTACATGGCCCGTGTCGATACAAAGATCGCGCACCTATTGAAGAAAACACCGAACATTCAGCTCATCAATGTGACGGGAACCTATCATAACTCAATTCCTATGCTAACTGATGTGTCACCTTATGACAACAATGATGTCAGGTTGGCTTTGAAATATGCGATTGATCGAGAAGCATTGGTGAAGACAGTTTTGCGCGGTTTTGGCACTATTGGAAATGACCATCCCATAGGTCCAAATCAGAAGTATTTTGCCTCTGATTTACCTCAAAGAAAATATGATCCGGATAAAGCCAGATACCATATGAAAAAGGCCGGGCTGATGGAGCACACCTTTAATTTGCACGCTGCCGATGGCGTCTTTGTAGGAGCTATGGACACTGCCGTTCTTTACCAGGAACATGCCGCCAAGGCCGGCATTAAAATTAACGTGGTACGTGAACCGAATGATGGTTATTGGAAAAGTGTATGGAGAAAAAAACCCTGGTGCATGTGCTATTGGGGCGGTCGTCCGACTGCGGATTGGATGTTTTCTTCTGTATACGCAGAAGGTGTAGCCTGGAACGATACACACTGGAAACATGATCGATTCAACAAAATTCTGAAGGAGGCACGCTCAGAGCTTAATGAGAGTAAACGACGTGAGATGTATGCAGAAATGCAGCGTCTTGTTAAAGATGAAGGCGGTGTTGTTATCCCGATGCTTCCCAACATCCTTGAGGCTGCAACAACTAAGCTAAAGCATGGTGATATTGCAACAAATTGGACACTGGACGGCTTCAGGGTTGCTGAACGCTGGTGGTTTAATTCATGAGAGTATTCATTCTATCATTGATGCTGAAAAAATTCTAGAAATTTCATACAGACAACCAACCTTTCTCGCTATTATTTGAATAGCGAGAAAGGTATTGTAGGGCATTATGGGATTATTCAAATAGCTGCACCCCTATAGTCCGATTTTGTACAGAGTGATGAGTTTTTTTCGTGGGCTTTATGATTGCGGTTAGATGGGAATTCAAATGGCACCTGTTACCTATCCTGATGATGATTCGCAAGAAATAATTGATGTTCTGGTCATCGGTGGTGGTAATGCTGCGCTCTGCGCTGCAATAACGGCCAGAGAATCAGGTGCTGCGGTCATGCTGCTCGAGGGAGCCCCCAAACACTTCAGGGGTGGCAACAGTCGTCACACCCGCAACCTGCGATATGTTCATAATAAGGGTAACGAATACCTGAACGGACCCTACCTGGAGGACGAGTTTTGGAAAGATCTTCTGCAGGTTACCGAAGGCAATACCGATGAACGACTCGCACGCCACACCATTAGACAATCAGAAGAACTTGGGATCTGGATGGAGCAACATGGGTGCCGGTTTCAACCTTCCATGCGCGGGACGCTTCATCTGGCCAGGACCAACGCTTTTTTCCTGGGCGGCGGCAAAGCCTTGATGAATGCGTACTATTCAAGGGCTGAAAAGATCGGGGTCAATATATTCTATGAATCCCATGTGTACGACCTTGAAATAAAAGACGGCAGATTTGTCTCCGCACGTGTCAAGTCAGATCACATTGATAGACATATTCAAGCAAGATCGGTTGTGATTGCATCCGGTGGTTTTCAGGCCGACATTGCCTGGCTGAAACAGTACTGGGGGGAGGCCGCATCAAATTTTATTATAAGAGGCACTCCTTATGACAAAGGACGTATGCTAAAAGTCCTGCTGGACAACGGTGCTGAATCTGTGGGTGACCCAAAGCAGTGCCATGCTGTTGCCGTCGATGCACGCTCCCCCAGATTTGACGGCGGGATCGTCACACGGCTCGACTGTGTTCCCTTCGGCATCACGGTCAACAAGTTTGCCAATCGGTTTTATGACGAAGGTGAAAATTTCTGGCCCAAACGCTATGCAATATGGGGACGTCTGGTTGCCCGGCAGGAAGACCAGATCGCCTATTCCATCATCGATTCCAAATCCATCGATCTGTTCATGCCTTCGGTATTTAAGCCGTTTGAAGCGGAATCGATTCAGGAGCTGGCCGGGAAACTGAGCCTATCTTCGTCCATGCTCGAAAAAACTGTGGCTAATTTCAATGCTTCTGTCCAGGAAGGATCCTTTGATCCCGGCACACTGGATGATTGCCGAACGGCCGGCCTGGATCCCCCTAAAAGCCACTGGGCACGACCGATTGACCGGCCGCCATTTTACGGCTACCCCCTGCGGCCAGGCATCACCTTTACCTACCTCGGGGTCCGCGTGAACGACAGGGCACAGATCATGATGCAAGGTGGAAATTTAGCTACCAACATGTTTGCCGCCGGCGAAATCATGTCCGGGAACATCTTAGGCAAGGGGTACATGGCCGGATTCGGTATGACTATCGGAACTGTGTTTGGCCGGATTGCGGGAAAGGAGGCGGCCGACCATGCCCTTGAGTATAGCAGCTAAAGAAGTGCAGCGGGTGATGACATTCTGCAATGCCTGCCGCTATTGCGAAGGGTATTGCGCGGTATTTCCGGCCATGGAGCTGCGCAGGACCTTTTCCGGGCAAGATTTGAACTATATGGCCAATTTGTGCCATAACTGCCGCGACTGTTACTATGCATGCCAATATGCACCGCCGCATGAATTTGAATTGAACATCCCCAAGACCATGGCGGAACTTCGCTTGGAGACTTATCGGGAATTCTGTTGGCCAAATGGATTCAAAGGGCTATTTAAACGAAATGTATTGACTGTTGTGTTGGCAACCCTGGTGAGTATTATCGTCATCTTCGGGGCAATGTTCATGTTCCAGGGAAAGGAAATTGTGTTTTCAATCCATACTGGCAGTGCAGCATTCTACAAAGTAATTCCCTATATAGCAATAGTTGCTGTTTCAGCGATGGTTGTCTTGGTAGTAATTTTCGTGTTGGTAAAAGAGTTTGAGACATTCTGGCACAGGACCGGCGGAAGCCTAATGGGTTTTCTGAATCTACGGGCCCATGTTATCGCATTAACCGATGTGCTGCGACTGAAATATCTCGAGGGAGGAGGGCTGGGATGCAACTACCCGGACGAACAATTCAGCATGGCACGACGATGGTTGCATCATCTGGCGTTCTACGGTCTGGCGTCATGTTTTGGTGCAACGGTTATGGCGGCATTTTACGAACATATTTTGCAACAAACCCCCCCCTATCCATTTTTCAGTCTGCCGGTCATCCTAGGGATTGTCGGTGGGATTTCCATTTTGTTTGGAACATCGGGGTCCCTGTATCTGAAGATAAAACTGGACAGGGTGCCGCAAACTGGTAAATCGGTGGCGATGGATCTCGGGTTTTTGATACTGCTCTTTATGGTAAGCCTAACAGGATTAATCCTACTTGTTTTCAGAGAGACATCCGCAATGGGAACGCTTTTGGCGGTGCATCTCGGTTGTGTGGCCGGCTTTTTTCTGACGGCGCCCTATGGAAAATTTATTCATGCAATCTTTCGTTATGCCGCACTGGTAAAAAATGCAGACGAACAGATGCAAGCGAAATTATAAGATGCAGATGCAATTGATAAACAGGAGAAGATGAAATGGAAGAACTATTTACAGAAATGGCCAAGGAACTCATTGCAGGAAACGAAGCGAGAGTCAAGAATCTGACCCAACAGGTACTGGACAAAGGTGCGAGCGCCCGCCAGGTTTTGGACAACGGCCTTTTAGCCGGTATGGATATCGTGGGAAAGAGGTTCAAGGCTGGAGACATGTTTATCCCGGAAGTTCTATTGTGCGCACGCACGATGCACGGTGCCATGGACATTCTTAAACCGCTGTTGTCTGATAAAGATGCTGCAGGTGCTGGAAAAGTGATTATCGGTACGGTGGAGGGTGATTTGCATGATATCGGCAAGAACCTTGTGGCAATGCTGCTGCAGGGTGCAGGGTTCAAGGTCATCGATATAGGGACAAACATCAGCCCGCAAGCTTTTGTGGATGCTGTCAAGGAACATCAGCCTCAAATCATCGGGATGTCGGCGCTGCTGACAACAACCATGCCGAAAATGGAAGAGACCATCAAGGCCCTCAAAGAAGCGGGAATCCGCGACCAGGTGAAAATCATGGCCGGTGGCGCACCGGTTACGCAAGATTTTGTGGATAAGATTGGGGCCGATGCTTATGGCGCTAATGCTGCAGCAGCATCGGAGAAAGCCAAAGCGTTGCTCTCATAGTACGCGACCTAAATCCAAAATCTCTGTGCTATAAATCAAAACAGAAACCCTGTTGAGTGACAAAGAATTAACTATGACCGATCAAACACCTGTCGATTTTTCCAGCCTGTCCAAGGCTCTTCGAACAGGAAGCCTGCAGTTTGCTCTGGACTATGTGGAATCGCTGGAACAAACTTTTCACAAATGGGAGCCACAGGTTCATGCTTTTGTAAAGGAATCAATACTGCCGTTCAAACGACTTCGAAATACCTTTGAAAATCTGTATGAGACATATCCTGAACCGGATTCTCGACCGGTACTTTTTGGGATTCTTGTGGGTGTTAAAGACATCATTCATGTAGAGGGATTTCCAACTTGTGGGGGAAGTGGCCTCCCTCCGGATGTGATAGGTGGTTCGGAGGCTACGGCTGTTCAGAGGTTGAAAAATGTAGGTGCTATCATATTAGGTAAGACAGTAACTGTTCAGTTTGCGAACGAAGGGCCGGGGCCGACGCGCAACCCACATCATTTAGAGCATACACCTGGTGGATCCAGTAGCGGTTCGGCCGCAGCTGTGGCCGCGGGTTTGTGCCCCTTGGCATTGGGGACACAAACCGTGGGGTCGGTAATCCGGCCTGCTGCATTCTGCGGGGTAGTTGGCTTTAAACCAAGCTATGAAAGGATCCCGACAGATGGTGTCATCCCGTTGGCTCCGTCGCTTGACACTGTTGGAATTTTTGCATCTGATATTGCAGGTGCGACCGCTGCAGCGTCTGTTCTGATAGAGGGCTGGCAGGGTGCGACAGCATTCACTAAACCAGTTCTGGGTATTCCAAATGGGCCCTATCTCGAGAGGGCTGGCAATGAAGCCTTGAATCATTTTTACGGTGTATGCGATGTGTTGGCAGAGGCTGGTGCAGGCATAAAATCGATTGAATTCCTGGATGATATGGCCTTTGTCGAAGAGGCAAACTTGAATCTGGCAGATGGCGAATTTGCCGCCGTACACGCAGCGTGGTTTAAAATGTATGATGGCCTATACAGCGAGGGTAATCGTCAATCGATTCTGAGAGGGAAAAAGCATGACGCCGCGACACTCGAGAAATATCGTGTCGTCCGGATTGATCTGCGACAGCGTATGATGGCAACCATGAAACATCATGGTATTACAGCTTTTATCGCACCTGCTGCCACCGGACCGGCGCCACAAGGACTCGATTCCACTGGAGATTGGATCATGAACCTACCATGGACCCATGCCGGCGTTCCTGTGGTGAGCATTCCTTGTGGTAAATCGGAAAAAAGTCTGCCCTTTGGCTTGCAGATTATTGGTCAATTTATGCAGGATGAAAATCTTCTTAGCGTTGCAGCAAATATCGAAAAATTGATGGCTATCTAATAACTTTATGAAGTGATCTTCACAACATATCTTCCACGTTTTCTTGTTGCTTTCGAAAAAGCTTAACGTTTCAAACCTTCTTTCCTTTGCGTCGGTGAAAATCAAAGACTTGATCAACGATAGAGATTTCTTTCTACTTGAGATTATGTAACAGAAGGTTGGATCTCAACTGATATCAACCAGTTGACATAACCCAAGAAATTTAAACCTCACCGTAAAAATTGTTTTTTGAAGATATATTGTTGAAGAAGGGCAGCTTCACTTCTGTGTGTTATGCCCTTTTTTGCATTTTTGTCAGAAATAGGGTATCTGTAATCGCGAGCGTGGCAATTATTATTGTGAAATGTCATGTAATCACAGTTTTTTTTAGGCTCGGTTTATGCCAGATGCTCTCAATACATCTGCACCGTCAAACCACACCAGATCTGAACTTATATCCCCATATTGGACACCCAATAACCTTATGGAATCCTGCGAGTTTTTATCCAACGCATTGCTTAAAAATCCTATAGAAGTTCCCCCCCATGTATGCTGAGATGTCTTCAGTAGTCAAGCCTATTTTTTGCATAGACGTAGCTAAATAAGGTAACTCTCGAATATTTTTATAACCATGTATTAGTTCACAGTCGATCAATCCACCACCATCCGTACCAAGAGCGACATGTTCAATTCCAAGACGTTGCTTCATTTTGAAAATTTCTTCTGCCCAACTTTGAAAAGTTGATCGCTTTGGAAAGGCTTGGGGCCATGTACAAATTATACCACCGGTTTTGGCAACCTGCTCCATCTCCTCCCAGCTACGTTGTCTATGACCACTGCCTGGATTTGTATGTGAATCTATAAGAGGAGCTGCGCTTATTTCAGCGATTTGTTTAAGAGTTTTTTTGTGGGCATGGGCAACATCCACCATCATACCAAGCTCTTGCATTCGTTCAATGATTTTTCGACCAGCGGTAGTCAATCCCCCGTTCCAATATTCTCTTGTCATTGGGTTCATGCTATCACCAATTTCATTGTTCCGGCGATGTACTACTGTAATCATCCTGACACCATGGTAATAAAACGCATCAACATTTTCTGGTTTCCCTTCTAAGCAATCACCACCTTCAATAGCAAATATCGCCCCAGGGGGGTCCGAAGGTCCGAGTGAATTAGGAATATCTTCTGCAAAAAGAACGGGTTCTATTTTGCCATGCTTTACAAGTTTTTGGGGGTTGCGATAAAATTGTCCAAAAGTTCGTTTATATTCCGAAAATTTTTGGCGTTTTATATATGACAAATCTCCTACAGCAGCGAATGAGCTTGCCTCCATCCCTATATACTGCATGTCCTTAATTGAAGGACTTTCTGGCCCCCTGCACATTTTTTCAGGATGAGCATGAGCGTCAATGATAAGGACTCCCTTGAGGATATTTTCATTTTTCAAGGGCTTTAATTGGGAGGATACGCATGAAAAAAGGTTACTAAAAAGTACTGCTGCCGCCAGAGATCCTGTGTAGTTTAAAAATTGACGGCGGTCTATAGCTGAACCATGACATTGAGATGAGGGTTTTGAAAAAGATAACGTATCACCAGAATCTAAAAAAAATCTTTTATCGATGTTATTATCGATTATATTAGTCATGGCTATACTCCATTTCTTTAAAATAGAATTATCGAGAGAATGTATGCTTTTTACAACAATAGACCTGATTGAGGGAATAATAGAATCATGGCAAATTGAGACTTCGTTCAGATGATGAAAAATATACTAATTGCTATCGAATGGGTCAAGGTATTAATCGAATGGGATTTTTGTATGGGATATTGTTACGAAACTGGAGTTGTCAGTGCTGAAAGGATGAAAAACAGACAGTACGTTTATACTGAAGAATAAATCTCTCCGTCCTTCAAAACTGGGGGCTAGCTCCAACTAGTCACCAGGTCTGGGAAACCTGTGATACCATCGTTGCACAGGCAGCAAACCCTATTTTTGGAAAGCTGCAATTTTATGTTATCATCTCCTCCGCAATTGACCCGAAATTGAAAAGACCTCCTATTAGGATTAACGAAAGAAGCCTTCGATTATTGACCATTGCCGAAAAG
>QMMS01000152.1 GCA_003647375.1 Deltaproteobacteria bacterium | reverse complement strand
TGCCATGGTGCTCATCGTATATGATTTTGGCTATGTGGCCCGTATGACCCGGGCTTCTATGGCGGAAGTGATGACCTCCCAATATATAAGGACAGCAGTGCTGAAGGGTCTGCCTTACAAATCGGTGATTGTGAAACATGCCTTGCGTAACGCGCTCATCGCACCCTTCACGGTAATCATGTTACAAATCAACTGGCTATTGTCCGGGGTTATTGTGGTTGAGTTTTTCTTTGCTTACAAGGGCTTTGGGGCGCTGATCCTGGAAGCTTCCCTGAATAACGATATCGCCCTCCTGGAAGCATGCGCCATGGTGGCGGTTTGTGTGGCGGTTACAACACAAACCCTGGCCGATATTGGCTACACTTTCCTCAACCCCCGCATCCGTTTCAGCTAAGGAGGCTTTATACTCATGACGACAACTATAACAGAAATGCCCACTGCAGGATATGGCGCGGCTTTGTGGCGTGGCCTGAAATCTTTTGCACTGTTGCGGGAGAGTTGGGTCGGTATGTTGGGGGCCTTTCTCGTCGTATTCTGGGTGCTGGTTGCCATCCTGGCACCGTTGCTTGCGCCGTTTGACCCCAACTCGTCTATCCAGCCATTTGCCAAACCAGGCATGGAGGCAATCAAGGGTGGCGGCACATTCTGGCTTGGCACAGATCATATCGGGCGGGATATCCTGTCACGAATTATCTGGGGATCGCGAACGGTGCTGATCTATGCGCCCCTTGCAACTATTTCCGCTTACACATTGGGTATCCTGATGGGACTTGCTGCCGGATATCGTGGCGGTTGGGTGGATGATGTCCTGTCCCGTATTGCAGACATCATTCTCTCGTTTCCGGTACTGGTATTGTATATTATCATCATCGCCACCATCGGCGCATCCGGATTTAACATCATTATTGCCATCACCTTTGCATCCTCGCCGGGGATCATGCGTATCGTGCGTGGACTGGTGCTGGATCTTCGCAATCGGGATTACGTTGCGGCGGCCCAGACCAGAGGCGAATCAGACTGGCGAGTGATGCTGGTTGAGATCCTGCCCAATGCGCGTGGTCCCCTTATTGTAGATGCCTGTCTGCGACTGGGTTACGTTATTATCACCATCGGTGTACTTGGCTTTCTCGGCCTGGGTCTTCCGCCGCCGGATCCTGATTGGGGCGGCATGGTAAATGAAACCCGGCAGATGGCCATGGCTTTTCCGCACATGACGCTCTTTCCTTGTATTGCGATATCCTCATTGATCCTGGGGTTTAATCTGCTGGCGGACGGTCTGCGCGAAATCTCATTGCGTGATTAGGAGGTAAGCAACATATGAATGACGATCAAGCACCGGTGCTGGTCTGCAAGGACCTCTGTATCTCTTACTATACCCGGGCGGGAGAAATCCCGGCAGTAGTGGATTTTTCGCTGACGGTAAAGCCCGGTGAAACCATCGGTATTGTCGGCGAATCCGGTTGTGGGAAATCTACCGTCGCCATGGCAATCATGCAACACATGGGTGCCAACGGCGGCATCAAGAGCGGCAGTATCACATTCAAAGGCCGCGATTTGACCCAACTGTCGGAGCAGGAGTTACGCCACATTCGAGGGTCGGAAATCGCAATGATTTACCAGGAACCTTTTGCCTCTCTAAATCCAAGCCTCAAAATCAGTACCCAGCTAATTGAGGTACCGCTCGCTCATGAGGATATTTCCAAGGAAGAAGCGCGGCAGAGGGCTGTACAGATGCTGGGGAATGTCAAACTGCCTGATCCTGAACGGCTGATGGACTCCTATCCGCACCAGTTGTCCGGTGGTCAGCAACAACGGGTGGTTATCGCCATGGGGCTTTTGTCAAATCCATCCCTGTTACTGCTGGATGAACCCACGACCGCCCTGGATGTTACCGTTGAAGCCGGCATCGTCAAGCTGGTTGCCGATATCAGCAAGAAGTACGGCACTTCCCAGATATATATCTCCCATAACCTCGGATTAATTTTAGAAACCTGTGACCGCGTGTTCGTGATGTATTCCGGTGAAGTGGTAGAAGAAGGAACGATAGACTCGCTGTTTACCTGGCCAAAGCACCCATATACCCACGGTCTTTTTGCCTGTATTCCGTTGCCGACAGCGGATAAAAACGCAGCACCGTTGAAACCGATCCGGGGGCAGCTCCCGTTACCTTTTGAACGACCCCAGGGCTGTTATTACCATCCGCGCTGCGATCATTTCAAGCCCGGGCTATGTGACGTTGACCATTTCAAAATGGAGCATGTTGAAGATAGCGCCCCTGACCATCGCGTACGATGTTTACGATATAAAGAAATCGATCATAGCAAAAAGGCATCGGACGATGAAGTCAAAGAGGTACTTGAACTTGGCAAACGGGTTCTCAATGTAGATGGTATGAAGAAGTACTACGAGGTGCGTGACAGCTCTTTAAAAGCATTAATTAGCGGCAAACGAGTTCGTTATGTAAAAGCCAATGAGGAATTGAACTTTACTGCAAGAGAGGGTGAAACGGTAGCGATTGTTGGTGAATCCGGTTGTGGCAAATCAACCTTTGCCAAAGTACTGATGGGTCTGGAGAAAGGTACTGAGGGTGAGGTGCGTCACAAAGGCAAAGACATTTCAGATATCGCAGTTCGAGACCGAAGCGCCAAACAGATCAGCTCGCTGCAGATGGTATTTCAAAATCCGTTTGATACATTAAACCCCAGTCATAGTATCGGCGGTCAGATATCACGCGTCATCAGGAAATTTGGTGTGGAAACGGATAAGAAGAAAGTATTCAATCGCGTGATGAAACTGCTGGATACGGTCAAGCTACCAAGAGATTTTTATTTCAGGAAACCCAGACAGCTTTCGGGCGGACAGAAGCAGCGTGTCGGTATCGCCCGGGCATTTGCCGGAAACCCGAGTATGGTCATCGCAGATGAACCGGTTTCCGCGCTGGACGTCTCCGTGGCGGCGGCTGTGACAGAACTGCTCATGGATATTCAGCGCAAACACAGGACCACGCTGCTTTTCATAAGCCATGATCTAAGCGTGGTTCGTTACCTGTCGGATCGTATTGTGGTCATGTATCTCGGACATATTCTTGAAAGAGGAACGACGGAACAGATCTTCGCGCCGCCCTATCACCCCTATACAGAGGCGCTGTTATCAGCGGTGCCCATTGCCGACCCTGAGGTGACCAAGCGTGAAATTGTGCTGGAAGGAAACCTGCCCAGCGCTATGAATCCTCCCAAGGGCTGTCCGTTTTGTACCCGCTGCCACCGGCGAATTGGCGAGATTTGCGATAATGAACTACCGCCAGAACAGGCTGTGGCGGATCGCCACATCATCAAATGTCATATTCCGCTTGAAACGTTGAAAAAAGTGGCGCCCGTGATCCATGTGCCGGATGAAGCAGAGCGTCTCCACGCACGGCAGTCACAGTGACCGTGATTTTTAGTCGGCTATGGCATCAAAAGTGCTTTCTGGACCAGGTTACCTCCCCGCCAGAAATGGCTTCAAATGATGTTGTTTTCCACCTTCATTTCACAGCAAGAACAGGGCAGGGCGCTTTCAGGATGACATATTGGGCGGTGGAACCAAACATCAGTTTACCCACTTTTGATCTTCTTTTAAAGCCGATAATAATTTCATCAATATCATTGTCTTTCGCAAATCGGACCAGATCTTCTCCGGGAGACTCGTAACTGACAGATGTGTGTGTCTCACAGGCGATATCATCTGTCTTAAAAGGTTTTCTAAGAGTTTCCAACTTGCTTTCAGCTTTATCAATATCTTCTTTTTTCAATGTAGCACTTTGTTCCATTGAGGTCACAATTACAACATCAGCTTTAAACGCAAGCGCATGTTTATGAGCCAATTTCAAAATATCTTCGGTTACCTTCGAGTCGTCATAACCCACAAGAATTTTCATTCTGTTCTCCTTTCTTTAATAAAATCGTTGCACGATTTTATAGAATGCGACAGTGTCGCTCCAGGGCAAACGGCTAATATTCCTATCCCTACAATATCAAATATCGACAACCCGTTGTCAATACGAAGGTACTAAATTCCTGAGGAGGAATCATGATGCAGACAGGCTCAATCGAAAAAGGATCGGTTTCGTTCCGGGTACTTACCCACGATCAGGTGTCGGAAATCAAACGTGCCAGCTACGATGTCATGGCCAAGGTGGGGTTCAAGGTGCTTCACGACGGCGCCAGAAAAATGCTCAAGCAGGCTGGATGTCTTGTCAGAGACGAACATGTGAAAGTCCCCGAACACGTGGTGAAAGCATGTCTGGACACCACGCCCAAGGGATACACGATCTACAGTCGTGATGGCCAACCGGCCATGGAAGTAGAGGGACGCAAAAGCTATTATGGCACCTCCACTGCAAGCCCGAATACCATGGACGTCCTGACAGGTGAAATCCATCCCACCTATGTGACTGATATCGCCAACGGCGCCAAGGTGGCCGATGCCATGGAACATATCAACTGGGTCATGCCCATGGGTTCGGTTCAGGATGTTCCACCCACCGTTGCAGACTTGTATGAATTCGAAGCGGTTGTCACAAATACCACCAAACCCATTGTTTTCATCGGCTATACACCCAAAGGTGTGGAACTGGTTTATGAAATGGCGGCTGAAGTGGCCGGAGGCCTGGATAATCTTCAGGATCGCCCGTTTCTCATTTTCTACCCTGAACCCATATCTCCGCTTGTTCATCCGGCAGATGTCATCGACAGGATTTTCGTTTGCGCTGACTTGAATCTACCCCAGATGCAAGGTCCATCGATCCAGTTCGGAGCCACAGCCCCGGTGACGCTTGCCGGTGGACTGGTCCAGGGTACGGCCGAAGCACTCATGTGCATCGTACTGGCCCAACTCCGAAATCCAGGCTGTCCCTGTAGTATGGGGTGCAATTTCGGCGCCTTGGACATGTCTTCCGGTCTCTTGTCCCTGGCGTGCCCTGAAATGAGTCTTGCTCTGACTGCTCAGGCCGAAGTAGCACTGTCTTTTGGGTTGCCCACATGGGGCTTGGCTGGGTCAACAGGTGCGAAAGTTCTGGATGCACAAGCAGGCGCTGAGTCGGCATTTTCGATTCTGGCCCAGGGCCTTGGCGGTCTCAACTTGATCCATGACGTCGGCTATATGGACAACGGCATGATTTGCTCGACCGCTCAACTGGTTTTGGGCAATGAAAATATCGGCATGACCAAACGCTTTATCCGTGGCATTACGGTCAATCAGGAAACACTTGCTCGCAAAGTGATTGAAAATGTGGGACCCGGCGGGCATTTCCTACAGGAGACACATACCCTTGAACACTTTAAGGATGAGCTCTGGGTACCGGGCTTGATGACGCGAGAGCCCCGCGAGGTATGGCAGCAGGCAGGTTCAAAGGATCTGGCTGCCGTGATCCAGGAAAAACTACATGAGATCCTCGAGACTCATGAGGCACCAGCCCTCGCTGATAAAACCCTGTCGGCGATCCGCAAGATTAGGGAAAATGGTGAGAAATTGATGGCAACAGGCTGATTAGACCGAACGTCTTTCGGCAAATTTCATGAAATGTTCGGGTTAGCCTTTAAGAAACGTCTCCTGGAGTTGGGTAATGGTATCCTCTTCGGGACCCCGCTCCACTTCTTCTCCGATATCCGTGGCGATATCCCTTAGCTCCGGGAAATAGACCTTTTTCTCACCAGCATCTGCCAATACCTTGTGCCAGCGGGCAAATGCATCCACATGGTTGAGGGTGTGGTCCGCATTTTTGGCTCCCCCCTTCTCTACGATTTCCCGAATTCCCGACACCGCATCAGGATCTTCCGGCAGGTGGAGTGGCACCACAAAATCATGTCGGGTCCTGAGCCATTGCAACCTGGCGGTTCTCTCGCGCTTACAATCCTCGACAAATTTTTCGAGACTGAAATAGTTCAAGTTCCCCATGGCTCCCATGGCATGACGCAGGATATGTACGCCATATAATCTCAGTGTATTTCGGGAACGTTCCGACTCCTCAACCGCCGCCGGTATATCGTTGACGATGCTGGTACTGCCGCCCGATTGAGCTGACGGAAAGCCGGTTACCCACAAATTGAGACGCGCCATGGCAGAATTGATGATCGGTTGCCCCGGATCGCTGTAATCAAGATCGCCGCTGATGCCCAAAACATCCGGAATACCCCCATGAACACACCCGATGCCGGGGTGAATGGTCTGGGCCAGCATCATCATAAACAACACCTGGGCGTGTATCTGGGTCAGCAAAGCCTCCGGGCTAGCAGGTCCCGAAGCCCCGGCAATGGTGAGATCCAGAAGCAGCAGGTTGTTGCCGACCCTGGCGCTTCGTATAAACGGATCCACCATGTTGGGCATGAAGGTCATGGACGTCAGCAGGCTGGTGCCATCCATCCAGTCGTCTCTGTTCTGGAAATAGGTCGTCTCGGCATCCGACATATTGCGGGTATAGGTCATCTTGAGATCCGAAAAATACGATTCCATCAGCCGGGAGCTTTCAAAAACGGAAATCGATTTATCCGTAGCCACCGGGATCGAGAAAATACCCAGTGTGTCTGCATATTCCGCAGCGGTTCTGACAATTTCTTCGAATTCTCTCCGGTTGGCTGGGGCAAGATCGTCTCTTCCCGGGCGGAGCAGAAACGGTGGCGTGGCACCGGTGCCAAAAGCGTTTTCCCCGGGATCTTCCGGCATGTCCCTGGGCACCGCCTCCAGACAGGCTTCCAGATAGTTCACCTTTATGGGAATGAACAGCGCCTTTTCACTGTTCGTGTCAATTGCGCCGGCGGTAAGGAGAAGCTCCATCAAAACAGGACTGGCCGATATATCCATGCCGATTTCGGTCAGTATTCTCTTGGCGTTGGCATGTATCCGCTGATATATCCTCTTCTCCTTGGAAAGGGTCTCCATGTCCTGGATTCGCTCTCTAGCGATATCTGCCTCAGGACTGCTTGGGTGCAGCATTACAACTTGCTGGTAGTAATGCTTCGCTTGCCCAAAATTATATTCTTTTTCCGAGAAAACCGCATCATCAAACATCTTGATGAGTTTCTTATTCCGTTTCCTCATCGGTGAACCTTTCCACGCGTTAAATGGTTTCACGATCTTAGATAGTGCCCATCCACATTTCTGGACGGACACTAGATAAAAACTATTCGGGTTAGGCTTTCATACGCTTATTTTCAGGGTCGTATAATGGCATGGCCACGACCTCAGCCGGCCGTTTTTTTCCCAGAACCTCGACCGCCAACCGGGCTCCAGGGGTTGCAAATTCAGGCGGTACATATCCCAGGGCGATGCTTTGCTCCACGCGATGGCCGTACCCACCCGAAGACGTCATGCCGACAATCTCATCACCGCTAAAAATGGGATTATAGCCCCATGGATCGGTGTCTTCCGCCACTATGGTCATACATACCAGCCGGCGGGGGATTCCGGCAGTTTTTTGTTTTTCCAGGCCACGCTTTCCAATAAAATCCTTATCCCATTTGACAGTCCAAGCCACAGGCGTCTCAAGGGGCGTATGGTGAACATTCATTTCATTTTTCCAGGCCAGATAACCTTTTTCCAATCTCATGGACTCCATGGCATACATGCCAAACATTCGCAGATCAAAAGCATCACCAGCACCGGTCAGGGTCTTGTATACCGAAATCTGCTGCTCGATGGGATGAAATATTTCATAACCCAACTCTCCCACATAGGTCATGCGATTGATCCGGCACTTGACCCGGCCCACATAAATTTCGCGGCTGGTTCCAAAGGGAAACGCCTCATCGGAAAGATCACCGTAACAAACAGCTTGCAGCAATTCACGGCTTTTGGGGCCGGCAAGGATCAGACAGCCCAATTGATAGGTCATATCCATCATTTCCACTGAACCATCCCCAGGCAGATTCTGCATCAACCAGTGCTGGTCGTGCCGCTTCCCGACACTGGCGGTCACACAGAAGTATTCCCCCTCTTTAGTTTTAGTAATGGTCATATCAGACTTGAAATTTCCATTTGAATCCAGCATGGGGCTAAGGGCAATCCGCCCTTCTCTCACCGGAACCTTTTGACATGTCAGGGTATTCAACCATGTCTCCGCGCCGGGGCCGCTGACTTTCGTCTTTGCAAATCGGGTCAAATCGAGTAGTCCCACGTGATTCATTACATGCCGGCACTCATCGGCAACATATGGAAAAGCATTGTTCCGTGTCCAGCCCGGATTTTCCCGTTTATCCGCCTCTGTTTGGGTAAAATAGTTAGGGCATTCCCACCCGTAATAATCGCCAAAAACAGCACCCGCCTGTTTCTGGTATTCATAGATGGGGCTGGTTCTGTTGGGACGGGCAGCATCCCGCCAATCATTGGGACAGATAATGGCGTAAAGTCGTGGATAAGTGTCTTCAATCTTTTCATGGTTGTAGGCCCAGTTGACAGAGGCACCGTAACGTCGGCTATCTACCGCCCACAGGTCGATTTCCGGTTCGCCTTCCATGATCCAGCCTGCCAGGTAGTGGCCGATGCCTCCTGCCTGGGTAATACCGAAGCTGTAGCCGCAGGCGTGGTAGAAATTTCTTAGTGGATAAGCCGGTCCCACCAGGGGATCTCCATTGGGGGTGTAGGTAATGGGGCCGTCGGTGACATGTTTGAAACCAGTTTCGCCCATGATGGGAAAGCGGTAGATGCCGTTTTCGATAAAGTCTGCAATGTGATCGATGTCCGGTTGCAACTCGTTCTGAGCATAATCCCAGGGTACGCCTTCGGGATGCCACTGTTTGACCTTGCTTTCGTACAGACCCAGGATCAGGCTGTCCATCTCCTGGCGTATGTAAATGGAGCGGTCGGGATCACGCACAAGGGGTAGATAACCGTCCCGCTCTTCCACGGCATGAATTGTTTCAAATAGAATATGGGTATGTTCACCTGCGATAGAGGGAATCTCCAGGCCCACCATTTTAGCAACCTGCGGTGCCCAGAGACCGGCAGCGTTGACCACAAACTCACAGGTGATGTCACCCTTGTCGGTGTGCACCAGCCATTCGCCGGAATCGGTCTGCTCGATGCCGGTCACACGGGTGTGGGTATTGATCTCCGCACCAAATTTTTTAGCCCCGATACTCATGGCCATGGTGATGCCATTAGGATCGACATCGCCGTCATCAGGCCAGTAAAGACCTCCGATAAAACCATCGACGTTGATCAGTGGGTGCATCTTTGCCATGTCTTCCGAGGTCACCCAGTTCACATCCAATCCCAGACAGCGGTTCATGCTGTAAATGTATCCAAGCTCTTCCATCCGACCCGGATTGTCAGCCGTCCGAATGGAACCGGTGGTGTGCCAGCCCACAGACTGTCCCGTCTCCTTTTCCAGTTGCTGGTACAGTTCGATGCTTTTCATGTTAACCTGGGTACAATAATAATTCCCATGAAAAAAAGAGCAGTTCCCAGCAGCCATCCAGGTTGACCCTGAGGTCAGTTCGTGTTTTTCAACCAAAGCCACATCCTGCCATCCGTATTTTGCCAGGTGGTAGGTCACGCTGACACCGATGGCGCCGCCGCCGATCACAACGACTCTAGCATGTTTCTTCATGATGCCTCCTTCCATAATTATTGTATCAAGTCGAATACTTTATTGGTCAAAATCTTCCACATGGAGATTGAACAGAATATCATTCTCCAGATACACTTGCTCCAATTTTTCTTGATGTGAACTGAAACGACTGTCCTGACGACTGGCAAGTTCCAGCACCAGGTAGTTGGCAATACAGGAAATCATGCTTGGGTTGCCGATGAGCGGAATCGATTTTGATGGGGCAACCAAAGACGTGTGCGCAAATTGAATCAGGGGGCAGAGCGAGCTGTCTGCGATGACCAGGAGTCGATGCCCCAGGCGTCGAGCCACTTTGCCCAGCTTTATCAATTCATTGGGATACCGTGATGTAGCAATCATCACAATCAGGCTATCGGCAGGGGCATTTGTGAGCCAGTCGATGGCCGTGCTGTCACTGCCGTTGAGTATATGAACCCCTTTGCGCACCTTGGTCAGAGACCACCCCAGGTAATAGGCAAAGGCATAGGAAAGGCGGGATCCGATGATGTAGATCCAGGGGCTTTCCCCAAGGGCTTCCACGAACGTTTCCATGATTTTCATATCGATGGTTTCGTAGAATTGCTTTAAATTGTTCATCTCGTCAAACACGACCCTGTGAAATCGGTCGGTTCCCGGCGCTCCCATTCCCGGAAGATCGACTCTGTCCGGCAAGGTCAGCCCGGTATCGACGAAGTCCCGTAATGCCTGGAGAAATTCTCCATATCCACCATAGCCCAGTTGAGTGACAAATCTGACAACCGTGGCTTCGCTGACGTCACAGGCTTCGGAT
>QMMS01000151.1 GCA_003647375.1 Deltaproteobacteria bacterium | reverse complement strand
TATTTCAGAACTATGCCCTGTTCCCCCACAAAACCATCTTTGAAAATGTGGCCTTCGGTCTCAAATACCGGGATGTGCCCAAGGAAGATATCAAGGAAAAGGTGACGCGCGCCTTGGAAATGGTTCGTCTGCCCGGTGTTGAGAATCGTATGCCGAGCCAGCTTTCCGGCGGCCAGCAGCAGCGTATTGCCATGGCAAGGGCCATTGTGATTGAACCGGATGTCCTGCTGATGGACGAGCCCCTTTCCGCCCTGGACGAAAACCTGAGGGAGGAGATGCGGCGTGAAGTGGACAACCTCCAGGCGATGATAGGCGTCACCACCATTTTTGTTACCCATGACCAGCGTGAAGCCTTAAGCATGTCTGACAAAATCCTCGTCATGAAAGATGGCCGCAAGCAGCAGGAGGGCAACCCTGAATCTGTCTACAATGAACCGGCCAACCATTTTGTGGCCGACTTTCTCGGCCATTCCAATTTCATTCAGGGCGAAATCGTCGCTGTCGACAACCATCACATAAACGTTAAAATTGAGACCGGCGATATTCTCTTTGCAGAAAATAAAGGCAGGTTCTCGAAAGGTGACCAGGTGGAAATGGTTGTCCGCGCGCAGCGGTTCGACGCCTTTCCCAAGGATGAATTCAAACCGGTGGAGGGAATGAACCACTTTCAAGGCCGCATCAAAGACCGCAGCTACATGGGAGGAGAGGTCAGTTACTTCATTGAGCTGAGTGCCGACCGCGAAATTCATGTCATCAGCATGATGAGAACACGCATCTACGACATCGGCGAGCAGGTCAGCGTACAAGTATCGCCACACCACTGCCACTTGATTCCCATGGAATGAACCGGCTGAACGTATTACCATCAATTGTTGGGCCTGGAGCCTGAAAACAGACACTGCTGTTTTCAGGTTTTGTTTTTATTTCCTATATTCTTAAAATTTGAAACGCTCACCTTAGGTTCCAGGAAAGGGAGTCTGTGTATGCTGAAACTGGATCAGATCGAAAACGGCTTCACCGGCAGGTTTCCGAAAAGAATCATTACCATCGATTCTCATACCCAGGGGGAACCCACCCGGCTGCTGATTGGCGGCGTGGGCACCCTGCCCGGCAGCACAATGAAGGACAAACGGGACCGTTTTGAAGCCCGTTACGATCATGTCCGCATGCTTTTGACACGCGAGCCCAGGGGACATCGGGGAATCATGGCTGCCGTGGTGACCGAGCCCGTCAGCCCGGACGGACATTTCGGCCTGTTTTACATGGACGCCCGTCGTTATCCCTATCTGTGCGGTCACGCCACCATCGGTGCTGTAGCTACCCTGATCGAGGTCGGGGCTCTTCGTGCTGACGGTGATACGGTGATCACCGTTGATACCCCGTCGGGCCCACTGGAAGCGCACACCCGGATCCGACATGGTTATGTGGAATCCGTGGCCATCGAGATGGTGCCTTCATTTGTTTTCGATATGGGCCGTGAACTCGAAATCCCCGGATTCGGGAAGGTTCTTGTGGACCTGGTCTGCGTGGGCGGATTTTTCGCCATGGTGTCGGCCCGGTCCATCGGCATAGACCTGGTCCCGGAGAACAGCCATCAGCTTATCCCCTTGGGGATGGCAGTAATCGAGGCCGCCAACCGGACACTCCGTGTCTACCATCCCGAAAGACCGGAGGTGAACACCGTGGACGTCACGCAATTCTATGATGATGACCCCCAATCGGGAAGCGGCAAGAGCGTGGTGATATACGGCGAGTCCAACATGGATCGCTCTCCATGCGGCACCGGCACCACGGCCAGAATGACGCTGCTCCACCACAGTGGGAAGCTGAGCGCTGGTGAGATTTATAAAAATGCCGGGCCCCTGGGAACGGTGTTCGAAGGACGCATCGTCAAAACACTTTCTGTGGACAAATTTGCCGGTATTGTAGGCCAGATTCGGGGAAATGCCCAGATAACCGGTTATCATCAGTTCGTCGTAGATGACAACGACCCGTTTCCAAAAGGATTCTTAATATGACCCCTCACTCACCTAGTCCAGACCTTGTAATGCTGAACGGTGTAATCCGCACCATGGACAAACACAACCAACGATCCCAGGCAATAGCCATCAAGGGCAAGCGAATCATGGCGATTGGCGATAATAAAGTGATTTCGGCTATCGCGGATTCTTCCACGGAGAGAATCGATCTCGAAGGAAGACTGGTTTTACCCGGAATGATGGATTCTCATTTCCATTTTTACGACTGGGCCATGGGGAGAAATCAGCTCGAGCTGGCAAACGAGACTTCCCTGGAACAACTCCTTGAAAAAGTAAATAAAGCTGCCCGGACAATGCCTGGCGGAAACTGGATTTTAGGCCAAGGCTGGAACGAGTCAGACTGGTCTGAACACACCATGCCCGACAGAAGCCGTCTGGATGCTGTTGCACCGAACCACCCCGTGGCACTCTGGCGCTGTGATCTTCATCTTGTTGCCGTGAACTCCATGGCATTGAACCTGGCTGGTATCGGAAAGGACACCCGGAATCCCGAAGACGGTGTCATCGAAAAAAATGCCTCGGGAGAGCCCACGGGTATTCTACGAGAACTGGCGCCTAATCTGATCAAGGCTGTCATCCCCGAGCCTGACAGCGAAGAAATCCTTGCGGCCATGCGGGACGGCATTTCTCACCTGCATTCACTGGGCTTGACAGGTATCCATGATGTCCGGCTCATGGGAGGGCTTGAAGGTGCGACCGCCTTAAAGGCATGGCAGTTGTTAAATGAAAGAGATGAGCTCAATTTGCGATGCTGGGTCAGCCTGCCAGGTGAACGCCTGGAAGAAGCTGCCGCTTTAGGACTGAGAACCGGTATGGGCAACGACCGCCTTCGTATCGGGCACCTTAAATACTTTGCCGACGGCGGCATGGGCGCACGAACCGCCTGGATGCTCGAACCCTATCTGGACGCCGAATACGGTATGCCCCTGTCATCCATGGTTGAACTGAAGCGTGCCGTTCAAAAAGCCGAAAAAGCAGGACTCGCGGTCATCATCCATGCCATCGGAGACCGGACCAACCGTGAAATCATTACTCTGTTTGAAGATTTGGCAAAAACACGCGCACGCGATGATAAAAATCGTTACGATCCCCCGCTGCTTCCTCACCGTATCGAACATACCCAGATGATCCGCTCCGAGGACATCACACGCCTGGCAAAACTCGGTGTAGCCGCTTGCGTTCAACCTCACAACATGATTCTGGATATCAATATGATCGATGAGTCCGTGGGGCCTCGCGGACGGCATACCTACGCCTACAAAGAGATGATCGATGCCGGCATTCCAATAATGTTCAGTTCCGATGCACCGGTGTGTGATCCGAGTCCCCTGGTGGGAATTCATGCCGCCGTCACGCGGCAGCGCCGGGACGGCACGCCGGAAAACGGGTGGTACCCGGATCAGCGGATCAGCGTGGAACAGGCAATTCAAGGTTACACCACGGTTCCGGCGGAATTTTACGGTCGATCACAGGAACTGGGTACACTGACACCAGGGAAAAAGGCGGACATGATCGTTCTGGATCGTAATATCTTTGATGTGAATCCCATGCAGATCCATGACACACAAGTGGACATTACTATTTTTGATGGAAAGATTGTCTATCGGCGGGGAGGGCTTTAATCCCAACATTCTCTATGGTACACATTTCTAACGGCATTTGTTACGTATAGTATTCTCTTATCTCAGGTTTCATATCTGTTCCTTGGTCCACAATATATTGAATAAACTGTCAACTATCTTCCAATAGCCGTACTTGATTAGAGGTTCTTCTAAGGCGACCGCTAATCTCTATCGCAAGGTTTTGAATAAGCTTTGTAGATAATTCAGGTTCTTCTTGGCTTAGGCGACGGAAATTTTCGATAGACAGACACATGGCTTCCGACTTTTCTGAAGCCCACACACTTGCCGATCTGGAATCACCATCAAGAAATGCCATTTCACCAAATACTGTGCCGGGAGAATAGGTGAACAAACGTTTTTGGCTATCACTTTCAGGAAGATAAATTTTTACACTCATCTTTCCTTTGGTTAAGAGGTACAGATCTCTTGTTCTATCGCCTTCTTTGAATACGATTTCATCTTTGTTAAAGGATAAATTTACCATTTTGGGTTGAATTAACGATATTTCTTTTTCGGAAAAATCCTTGAATAGCTCCATTTCAGAAAGTTTGGTGCTTTTTGATGTGTTTATTCGCAGCCCATTCCGATCTAAAAGATGGTCCTCTGCCCATTCCAAAGCCATATCCGTATCAGAGTATGTATGTTTATCGATCAGGTCCTTTGTCAGATCCATAACTTCAAGATAACTTATTAATCTGTCCTTTTTAGATAGCTGGCTGAATAAAAGAAAGTTCCCATTATCTTGGATTCGTTTTTTTAGTTGAATGAGGATATTTGCACCGGTGCTGTCGATTTCGCTGACACGTTTAAAATTGAAAATACAATATGTTGATTCATTCAGTAATTTTTCCGCTTCTATCACTAAATTCTCAGCAGAGCCGAAAAAAAGTGGCCCCTGCAACTCTAATACAACAATTTCTCGACCCTTTTTTTCCAACCAGTTTATATTTCTTATAGTTCGTCTTTTCCGCGAATGATATTCATCGCCATAATACCTACGTTTGATTATAGATTGAGCCATACTGAATATAAAAAGTGTGGACGCTATAAGAATACCAATGAATATGGCGGTTATTAAATCGACACTAATCGTAATTACGGCAACAACCAAGGTAATCGTAAAATTTGTTACAAGTTCTTTTTCAAATTTCCTTGAAATGACAATTCGTCGTAAAATGTTGACGGTTCCCTTGTCTATTAAAGTCAAGCCGACCACAAAAATTATTCCAGCTATAACCGATATAGGAATTTTGCCGACTAAAGTGCTTAGGGTCATTATGATTACGAAAATAATGACCCCACACATCATGCCTGACAATCGTGTTTTCCCGCCCGCATTGTAATTAGCTATTGAACGAGGAATTGACCCTGCTGCCGGAATCGACCCAATAACTGCAGAAACAATATTCCCTAAGCCCTGACCAATTAATTCTTTTTTGCTGTTATGCCGAGCGCCGGTAAGATTATCTTCAACAACAGAACTCATGAGTGATTCCATAGAGGCGAACAAACCTAAGAGTAAGCCGGTCAGAATAATCTTGGGTAATACGATTGTAAGGTCGATGTGATGAAGCTCACGCAATAAGTGATAAAAAGTTAAGGGGTCAGGCAATCGGGCCTGTATATCTCCAATTATGGCATCATTTATGCTGTAATCAGTTGTAGACGTTATGGCATAAAATAAACTGGTACCTGCTACAATGGCTAATAAGGAGGCAGGTATTTTCTTAAAATACCGCTTTGATATAAAAATGATAATTATGGTTGTTAGTCCAACAATAGCTGTCAAAGGATTTATTAAAACGGGTTGTTTTAATACTTTCCATATCGACTGACCGCTGCTTAATCCTAACATAATGCTCATTTGTTTTGTAATCAGTAAAAATGCGATGCCGGTCATAAATCCTGCAATGACAGGTTGGGGGATATATTTTATTAAGTTACCGATTCCTAAAGCACCGAAAACAATTTGTGAAATGCCTGCTATCAACAGACAAAGTGACGCTAATCCAATTACGATATAGACAGTTGATGTTGTATGATGTGAGATGGCCTGCATCGAAACCAGGCTTGAAATAAGTGATCCGTAGATAAGCGTCAAAGGTGCCTTGGGGCCAGTAATTTGAATAGGGCTTCCGCCCATGAATGATGCGAAGAATCCAGCAAATACAGCTGAAAATATGCCTACCATGGCAGCTTGGGGTATAAATTCTACTCCCAGGGGAGCAAAGGCAATAATACCGTAACCAATCGCCATCGGCATAGTAATTATTGCCGCTGATAGGGCTCCGGAGAGATCGCCTATTATTGTTTCTTTAAATTTAACCTTTGTTTTGCTGTTCATTTGGCTTGTTAATGTTAGGAAATTTAATGAAAAATCTGTTTCTCCAAAATATTAATCGCGATTTAATGAGAGCTTCGTACAAATGGTATTGTTTATTTATAGAAATTGTGGCGACCCTACATGTTGTAGTTCGTGGGCATACTGGAAATTAAGGATACAATGAGATCATCTTGCTAATTGAAAATTATGAAAATATTACCGATACCATCTGGTCATGCCCAAGGTACCACTGAGATCTCCATCAACTCAAGATATGGTCGGTGGTGATAATAGACGCTCACCGGTGATATTTCAGGTGCCTGATATCTACATAATCGTTGGAGATAGAACAGCTTCTTCTATAGATATGGACACAACAACATCTGGTATAGTGGGCACATTTGTATAAACTAAAAAAACCCCTGAAGTTAAGGAGGCGTAAAGCTTTGACATTTGACAAATGAACGTCCCTAAAAGTGCGAAGCCTCAGGGGCTTTGGACAGTTAATTGGAAGGAGCAAATCCAATTAGCTGTCATGAATATTCTATTTTAAGCAATAATAATTGGCAATCCCTTTTTATTCCACATAGAATACACATTTAAATTGGGTATTATAAAAGTGAGGACAGGTAGGATTGCAGATTTATCTTTTTATTTTTTTATGCCTATCTTGTTTCTTATACTCTCTCTATGGCGTTCAACTGTTTTAGGTGAAAGATTATGGATACCTTCGAAAATATTGCCAGAAATCTATTATTCCAGCAAGAAAAAAAGTTGTGATACCATCAATTCATTGACGGTTATGCACGTTCTGCACGAACGTAGAACAAACAAGGCCTACTTTTAAGACCTGTGATAGCATTCATTAAGGTCAAATTATCAGTCTGTCTCTAAACCTTTGATATGTCTGACACCTTATGTTTTGTGGATAGATCTGAAAACAAAAAGAGGGGAATGGAATCAGCATTCTGCAATTTTTAAATGTACACTTCCGGTCAACCATGATAGCCGGATGTTACGATCAATTGACAGGGATCAATAAAAATTTGGATGAGCAGCCGATTCCTACTCTTGCTCATCTGAAGCAGGAGGTGGCGCTTTCTTTTTTTCTTTCTTTTTTTCTTTCTTTTCCTTCTTTGCGGGAGCACCCTTGGCGATCTTTGCCGACGGCTTATCAGGGGTATTTTTTTTGGCACCCAGTTTTTCTGTTTTGGTTTGGACTTTATCAGCGTTTAACTTCTCCTGGGCGGCAATACAGGCCAGGCGGTAATTTGCTTTGCGGATGTCGGCCCTCATTTTTTTGATAAAGCTGTCGCGTTTAATCGCGACGGCGTCCAAACCTTTCTCTTTGAGAGAAGACATACGGGTTACAAGTTTATCACCGGCGACTTTCTTATGACCTTCTAAAAATCCCTTTCTTTTGAGACTCATAGTAAATTTTCCTCCTGCTTCATAGTATAAGCTTTTTTACATATCGAGAACGGTATTCCACTATAAATCGTAGCAGCTGTCAAATAGAATATAATAAAAAAAGGGACGCAGTTTATTTTTGCAGTTTACGGCTTTTTATTGCTAAGCGGTACGCCCCCAGGTTTCTAACAATTCATACTCGTAAACAACACTCCATGTAGAAACTGATCGTTTAAGATATCTCTTCAAACCTTCAGGATATCAGCCGGCCTCATAACCTTCGATATGTCTGACTGCTTTTTTCCTTTGGATTTTCAGTTTATTATCTCATGGAAACCAGATCTGACTCAACTTGGTCTGGAAGTTAGATAAAAGGCTTTTAGCTTGAAAAAGATAGACCAAATCGTGTAATGCAGATATTGAATAAATGCTGACAGTTGTTCCTTCGGTGCATTCGACGTGTTAGCAGAAAGGAGCTTGAAATGAAAATAGAGATCAGGAAGCCTAATATGGAAGACACACAGTTCCGCCAAATCCTTAATAGGTTCGGATTCTCCTGGGCTGGTTACCGCAAGGTCAGGAAAGGAGTAAAGAAACACCTTGCACGTCACATGCATGAGATTATGGGAGGCCCTGCGAAACTCTTATACCGATATCTCTGATATCTGCATCCTGGCCACGGACATGAGTCCAGAATATCTGGATAGGGCAAAAACCGCCGTCTACCCTCGCAGCAGCAAGAGAGAAGCAATAGATTACCAAATCATACTTAGGAGAAGCCATGGCTTTTTACATTGTCCAACACGGCATAAGCTTAACCAAAGATCTTGATCCTGAAAAAGGCCTTTCACCTCAAGGCATCGAGGAGGTGAAAAAAATCGCCCAAGTCGCTCAACAATATGGGGTGAAAGTCGCAAAGATCGAGCATAGTGGGAAAAAACGGGCCCGACAGACAGCAAAACTTCTGGCTACATTCCTGATGCCGGTGCTTGGATTGCAGGAGGTAGTAAGTATCAACCCGCTGGATGATATTACAGCTTTTGCATCCCAAGTGGATTATAAGGCTAATACAATGGTGGTGGGGCACCTGCCCTTTTTAGAACGACTGATTTCCTTTCTCATAACCGGTCGGCAAAGCCCGACCGTATTCAAGCTCCAAAATGGTGGCATTCTATGCCTTGACCAAATTGAGAATTCGGACTCACCGGCCATCAAATGGGCCTTAATGCCATGCGTGAAATAAGGGAATCAATCCTTTCGGCAATAACAAAATCGATCCCGTGTTCGACTCAGGTCATAAAAAAGTCAGCGGTGTTGATGAGACCTGAAATCGGAAGAACCGGGTGGCCGTCATGGTCGGTTGTGACACGTTCGGGCCACTCAAATTCAGGGTCCATGCTTTTATAATAATCGCGCGTGTAGGGCAGTAACGTTAAACGCATCTGTCCGTTGTCTGTCAAAATTTTTGACGTCAAACCAAAATCGACGTCCCCCAGCTCCGTCAATACCACATATCGTGGTATTTCTCTGCCGCTTCCATCCCTTCGAACCCGGGTGGCGATATCGATGACATCCTGGAGGTCCACGGGATGTTTGGCGCTCCACGCTTCCTGGAGGGGCCATCCCGCCACGTAGATCTGGTGAAATTCGATCCCGATCTGCCTCAACCCAAAAGCCAGACTGTGGATTTTGTCTGCGGTATCGTTGACGGTTGCCAGCAACGGCGTGTTACTGTAGACCGTAATACCTTTGTTGTTCAACGATCTCACCAGTTTTTCGTGGGCCGGTCTGATTTCGTTTGAATGCAGGAATTGGGTCTCGATTTCCAGTCTCATTGGATTGGCCACGGTCAAACGATTGAGGGAACCCAGCAGATCGATAACACCCCGGGTGTAAATCTCCGGGTGGTAGTTGAATTTGAGGCTTCGCAGCCTCACGGCATTTACGTGGTGGATGTTGCCAATTCGGCGGATAAGGGCTTCGATTTGATACAGGCTTTCCATGGCATCCTGCTTGGAGGAAAAGACCACGTCCGTGATTCTATCGTCCCTCCGGATATATTCGAGTTCCTCATCACCTGCTGTCGCATCGATCTCCACACGGGTTTCGTGTGCTCTCGAAAGCTTGTTCGACGGTTTAGAAACGATGGCACAGCCGATTCTCTGGTCTTTCAGGGCTACGGTCTGCAAATCTTTCAGGGCCTCGTGGTCAGTGACTGCGGTTTTGGCGGGACCCGCTTTCCGGGAGCCTATAAATAAACGTTCATCCCCTATCTGAGCCATAAACCGGGCATCCAGCGTACCTTCACTGTTGACCCGGACATTATCGAACTGGTCCATTCTCTCGGCAAAAGCCTTGAAGTATTCCGGCGTGTAGGGTGTCCTGATCCAAATAAAGTGCTCATCTGCCCCATCCCTTTCCACTGCCCACCCGCTGGAATGCCAATCGATTTTCCCAATGGGTGTCGCCGTACAAATTCTGGGGATAATACGATCCGAGAGATGAGCTCGAAGATACCTTGATACCTCTAATCCCTTTGAAATAGGGCTCCAATAAACACTGTTGCCGTGGATTGGGCTGCAGGGGATGTAGATATAGTGGAGTTCCGCGCCGGCCCCTCTCAATAAACTGAAGAGTCTTGTGAGTTCAGGTCCTTCATCATTGCAGCCTTCCAGAAAAGGCGTTTGCACATAAACCGCTATGCCGTTCTTCACAAGCTCGGAAATGAGAGCCAGGCTGTCCAGGGAGATTTCATCCGGATGGATAAAATGGGTGGCGACCTCGAGTCGTTTTCCAGCCTGCTGCAATTCCATATTTTTTATCTTGAGATAGTTGAGCCAGAACGCATCGTTGTCGTAAAAAAGGTGCGGGTAATAGGAAATGGACCGAGTGGCAAGACGCAGGGTCTGAACATGGGGTACTTCTTTCAATCCATCGATGGCACACAGCATGTTTTTCTTGTTCAGAAACGGGTCGCCCCCGGTAATGACAATTTCTTTAACG
>QMMS01000150.1 GCA_003647375.1 Deltaproteobacteria bacterium | reverse complement strand
GTCGGCCAGGGGCTGTAATATTTCCGGGTTGTTTAGCTGAACCTTTTTAGCCACAGCGAGAACTTTCCGGATACCGTTCAGGGACATTTTTCCCAACGGCTGCCGGCATCCGCCCACCGGCATTCCCAGAACGGCCATAAGTGTTTTTATCCCAAGGGGATTTCTGGCCCTGCAGGTGACACCACCATAGGGCGTTTTTTCTTCCGTGACAACGGTCACCAACCCAAATAGCGGGTCGAGCGCTTTCTTAAGCTTTAAAGCGTCGGCGTCATTGCCGTCATTCAGGTATCGAACCATATCGGTAATGGCGCGTGGCGCTATATTTGTTATCACGGAGATGACACCTGCAGCCTGGATCAACGGGTCCGTCATCATTTGAAACGTCATGCCATCGTCTCCGGATAAGATCGTGTAATCCGCTCCACAGCATTCCCGCGTGCGCTTCATGTTGTCGATATTGGCCGTGGCTTCTTTGACGGTATTGACATTCGGATAATCCTTGAAAAGAATGGCCAGGTCTTCCGGAAACAGCTGGGCGCCGGTTCTTCCCGGGATGATATAGGGAATGATGGTCACATCAGGGAATTTTTCAGCGACCGGGGCTATGTATTCTTTTCGAATTTCCAGGGAGCTGGGTCCATTGTAATACGGGTCCACCAGAAGCACCGCATCGGCGCCGGCGTCTACAGCATGCTTTGTTGCGGCAATAGACTCCTTGGTATTGTTACTCCCGGTACCCGCAATGCATAAACATTTACCCTGCGTTTGTTCGGCTATGATTTGCGTAACTTTGTGATGTTCATCCCACGCCAACGTCGGGCTCTCTCCCGTTGTGCCGGCCGCCAGGATACCGGTGATGCCGTTTGTTATCTGGAAGTCCACAAGCTTTTCCAGAGATGTGTAGTCAACGGCCGTGGCAGGATTTGTAAAAGGGGTGATGATTGCTGTATAACATCCCGCGTCCATGATTTCTCCTTTTAGCGCATGCCCGTGCCTCTTCCAAACACATCTCTTCCAGCAAGCGGATTGTACAGTTTGGTAATGGCGAATTTCATGACATCAACAGATTTCATTTCCAGAATGATGTCCAACAATGTCTGTTCCCCGTCTTCGGGAAGGACACAGGTATCGGAATCATCAAAAGTCAAGTCTTTGAACCCTTTTTTTAGTTTCTTTTTATCTTTTTGAGTCATTACGATCTGAATTGCTTTCTTGCCTTCCACATCTTTTACTTCGCCGACCAAACCGGCTGCTTCAATTTTTTTGAGCGCTTCGTCATCCAAAAATACATTGACATAACAGTCAGCCATAACTATTCCTCCTTTTAAAGGTTTTTAACTAGTGCCCATCCACAAATGGTCTTTTCCCGCGATATCGGTGTTGGACGCCATGACTTAACTCCTCAAAATAGCATGCTATTACTCCGGGTTAAATCTGTCGTCCGCCTTGATCTCACGCAAAAATCCTCATTTCTGGACGGACACTAACTAGAATTTTATAAAGGGAATTTTTTTTTATGTCAAGCGACTTCTCCCGTCACGAGCCCTTGGGATTATAACCTCACCGGGATATTGTTGAGCGAGAAACGTCATACATTTATCGATTAATGAAAAGAAAATTCTCCTTGACAATCATGGACGGTCGTACTAGTTCTTGAGTTTTTAAAAAAGACCCTCTTTTAGGGGGCTATGGGTGTTGTATTGATACAATTGGAATTTTGAGAGTGAGAGTATACAAAGGATAAGATAATGGAAAAAGCAAAAAACGTAGAAGAATATATCGCCATGCAGCGCGCCGCGTTGTCCAGCAATCCAGACTGCGGCGTAACGCATTACAATTTGGGGGTGGCCTTGTTGGGTCAAGAAAAATATGATGAAGCCGAGGGTTCATTTCAGGATGCACTTGAGCACAGTCCAACCCTTGCTGAAGCCTATGTCCAGCTTGGCGGTATCTGTCTCAAACGAGGGGACCTTGAGGGTTGCCTGCAGTATAATAAGATGTCTGTGAAATCCAGAGCCGGATTTTCAGAAGGATATGGGAACATCGGGTTTGTTCAGCTTCAACTGGGTGATGTTGATGAGGCGATCTGGGCCCTTGAAAAAGCCATCCGCTGGAACCCAAATTTTCTTCAGGCTTACACGACGCTTGCCAATGCGTATGTCATGAAGGGACAGATCGAAGAGAGTATCGAAACCAGCCTGAAAGTGATTGCGCTGGAGCCCTCTTTTGCCGTTGCCTATAACAATCTGGCCATTGCCTACATGGAGAAGGGTGAATTCGACTCGGCTATTGAAAACGTTGATAAAGCCGCAGAGTTGGGATATGATGTTGCACCGCAGATTCAGGCGGAGTTGAAGGCGTATCGATAGGTTCAATCTATTTGGAATTTATCCTTTATCAAGCCAAAAAACCGATGCCGAAATCACCACGATTCTTTTATTTTTTATCAGATGATGACCATCCTGTTCATAAAAATATTTTCCTATGGGATGCGGCCATACCCTCAAGCCGGAACCCGGACTCCCGGCAGATTAAACCGGCTGAAGGCATAGCCATAACATATGCTGAGTATTTTAAGGCTGTTACAGAATTCCTTTCCGCGCAATCCTATAAAACTGTCTGCAAGGCTGCGTCTTCAATCCTAAACCGAAAAATTCTCCCCAAAGCACTCAAAGAAGTTAGGATCTACCTTGAAAAACATGGTGAGTTTTACCATCCTGCGAGGGTTGTGACAACCGTGGATGAAAAGCGGGTCGTGTTCGTTCTGAATGTGGCGGTATCAAGCGTCGGTAAGGAATATCTGGAAGGAGAATATCGCAATTTAAAGCGACTCCACAAAATTTATTTGTTTGATTTTATACCAAAAGTTTATGAATATGGTTGTGTTCAAATTGATGACAACAGACAGGTTCGGATGTTCCTTGGGGAATGGTTTGAAGGATATCATGAATTCCATGTTTCAGAAAAAGGAGACCACCACACAAGCCGGATTGCGGTTTGGGATACACAAAAGGGAAATTTTTTTCTATCGAAAGAACAGGCAACGAAGTTATATGAAAATGCAACGGCTATTTTAACGGCATACTATAATTTGGAAACATACGAGCAGGTTTTTTCATGGCATCATGCCGCCGGAGATTTCGTGGTCAACCTGGATACGGCTGAACCGAGGGTGAAGTTGATAACCGTGAGGCGTTACGAGCGGTTTTTAAAACAAACGGATAACGACATAGTCGCTATTGCGAATGCGTTGCTGCTATTCTTATTAAATATTTCGATCCGGATGCGTATCGATCGCATCGATGGTGTCGGGGAGATATCGTGGATCGATGATTTTGCGATTGAAGGAATTTTAAAAGGCTTTTTCAAAGGCCTTCGATTGGCAACGATGAAAGCCGCCATTCCGGTCACATTTGTGGACACTTTCAAAGCATTTCTCAAAGACATTCCTGATGAGGATTTTTTTAATTTGTTCGAAGCCATCATGAGCCGAATGGGCGTCACGAACCCCGATCAAGCAGTGGTAAAGTCCCACCTGAAAAACCATACCAATGTCTTTCTAAAAATGATGCCGGGCATCCTCGATCCGTAAGTTCTTTAACTGAATGAAACCATGGATTTTTATTGACAAGGTACAAGATTAATTTTATAGGAATCTTTTAGCTGAAAAAATAATACAACGGATCGATATCCTGTATAAATTAAAAAGATAAAGCCAAATTGAGAGGAGGTGACGACAATCAACCCGATAAGGGTAGGTCGATATTTTTCAGGCAGTTAGGTTAAATATAAACTAGAATGGAGGTAAAAAGATGGCAAAGCATGAAACCCCTTTGTTGGATCAGCTTGAAACTGGGCCCTGGCCAAGTTTTGTATCCGATCTCAAGCAAGAAGCTACATCACGGGCTAACAATGAAAAGAGCGTTGACTATCAAATTCCCGTAGATGTTGTTGAAGATCTTTTAGGTGTACTTGAGCTCTCATTCAAACACGGTAGAACCCATTGGAAACATGGTGGTATTGTCGGTGTATTCGGTTATGGCGGTGGCGTTATTGGACGGTACTGTGACCAGCCTGAAATGTTTCCTGGGGTGGCTCATTTTCATACAATGCGGGTAAGTCAGCCGGCGGGAAAATTCTATACAACCAAATATTTGGAAAGCATTTGTGATTTATGGGAACGCCGGGGCAGTGGCATCACCAACATGCACGGATCCACCGGTGACATTATTTTTCTGGGGACGACCACGCCGCAACTGGAAGAAATATTTTTTGAATTGACCCATAATCTGAATCAGGATTTGGGTGGATCGGGCTCCAATTTGAGGACGCCGTCCGATTGTATCGGGCAGGCCCGATGCGAATACGCCTGTTTTGACACCCAGGCAATCTGTCATGATCTTACCGTTGAATATCAGGACGAACTCCATCGTCCGGCCTTTCCCTATAAATTCAAGTTTAAATTTGACGGATGTCCCAACTGCTGCGTGGCCTCCATTGCACGTGCGGACCTGTCATTTATCGGTACCTGGCGCGACGATATCCGCATCGATCAGGAAGCTTTACAGGCCTATGTCGGCGGTGAAATTCCACCTAACGGGGGTGCCCATTCCGGTCGTGATTGGGGTGCCTTTGATATTGAGAAAGAAGTCATTGGTCTTTGCCCGACACAATGCATGTGGATGGATGGCAAGGAACTCAAGATCGACAACAAGGAATGCACCCGGTGTATGCACTGCATCAATGTCATGCCGCGAGCGCTAAGAATAGGCAATGACAGGGGATGTTCCATCCTGGCCGGTGCCAAGGCGCCGATTTTGGATGGTGCACAAATGGGGTCACTCATCGTTCCGTTTATCAAAGTCGAAGAACCGTATGATGAGATAAAAGAAACCGTCATAGAACCTATCTGGGATTGGTGGATGGAAGAAGGAAAGAATCGCGAGCGACTTGGTGAACTCATGAAACGGCAGGGTTTTCAGAAACTGCTCGAAGTGACTGGTTTTGATCCTGATCCGCGAATGGTGCAGGAGCCGCGAACAAATCCGTACATTTTCTGGAAAGAAGAGGAAGTTGAAGGCGGATTTGAGCGAGACATTAACGAATTCAGAAAAGACCATCTAAGATAGGAGGGGAAAACCATGGCATTTATATCTTCAGGTTATAATCCGGACAAACCGATGACAGACCGGATCACCGACATCGGGCCGAGAAAATTCAATGAATTTTACCCTCCGGTTATTGCAAAGAACAAGGGTAAATGGCTTTACCATGAAATTTTGGCGCCTGGTGTTTTGGTTCATGTTGCTGAATCCGGCGATGAAGTTTACACCGTGAGGGTCGGTGGATGCCGGCTCATGAGCGTAACTCACATCCGTGAGATTTGCGAAATTGCTGATAAGCATTGTGACGGACATCTACGGTTTACAACGCGTAACAATATCGAATTCATGGTGGACAGCAAAAGCAAGGTCGATCCACTGGTGCAGGACCTTGAAAGTCGGAAATTTGACGGCGGAAGCTTCAAGTTTCCCGTTGGCGGCACCGGCGCCGGCGTGACAAACATTATTCACACCCAGGGATGGATTCACTGTCATACACCTGCCACCGATGCCTCCGGGCCGGTCAAGGCAACCATGGACGTGCTCTTTGAGGACTTTAAAGATCACCGACTGCCGGCCCAGCTGCGTGTCTCACTGGCATGCTGCTTGAATATGTGCGGTGCGGTGCATTGCTCCGATATCGCTATCCTTGGATATCACCGCAAGCCCCCCATGTTGGACCATGAGTACCTGGACAAGATGTGTGAAATTCCGTTGGCGATTGCGGCATGTCCGACAGCGGCCATCAAACCGGCTAAAGTGGAAGTGGGTGGCGCAACATTGAAGAGCGTGGCCGTAAAGAACGAGCGATGCATGTTCTGCGGTAACTGCTACACCATGTGCCCCTCCATGCCGTTGGCAGATACGGAAGGCGACGGCATCGTGCTCATGGCGGGCGGTAAGGTTTCCAACCGCATCAGCGCGCCCAAATTCTCGAAAGTCGTTGTCGCATTTATCCCCAACGAAGCACCGCGCTGGCCAAAAACAACCGAAACCATTAAAAATATTGTGGATGCTTATTCAGCTGACGCCCACAAATATGAGCGTCTCGGTGACTGGGCGGAACGGATCGGATGGGAGCGCTTTTTCGAAAAATGCGAACTTCCATTTACCCATCATCTCATCGATGATTTCCGTGATCCAGCCTATTTTACCTGGCGTCAGACGACACAATTCAAGTTTTAATTGATGTAATTCCAATGGGAGGCCCTGGATAAGGGCCTCCCGGTCAATCATATAAAAGGGGTTAAGCAATGGATTACGAAGAGGCAAAAGGGCTGGTTGTAGCAGGACTGACAAAGAAACAAAAAGTGAAATCCAAGTTCTATTTCAACGATCTGGCAAAACTTATTGGTGAAAAACCAAGAGCTGCTAAAAAGTATGTCACCCAGATGGTAGTCGAAGGCGTACTCGAATATTGGTCCAGTGGCAGTACCTCTATGTATGGTCTGGCGGGGACAGGGAAACAGGCATCGGCTGAACACGAAGACTAATCTTGAGCTGTCCGCAATCTGTTTTTTTGTAATGTAGGTTTTTGGAACAAAATCAGATACAACAAAAAAAAACGAGTTTTCCCGGGATCATCATATCTGCCTTACGGGGTGGATCCGGAAAGACCATTTCTTCCGTTGGCATTACTGCCGCCCTGGTAAAGCGCGGCAAAATAATTGCTCCTTTCAAAAAAGGTCCGGATTACATTGATGCGGGCTGGCTTGCCCTGGCGGCAGACCGGCAGTGTTATAATCTGGATACCTTCCTCATCCAAAAAGAAACCATCCTCAAATCTTTTTTTTGCTATTCCCAGGCATCGGATCTGGCTGTTATCGAAGGGAACCGAGGTCTGTACGACAGTATCGATCGGGACGGCAAGACCAGTACGGCCGAGCTGGCCAAACTCCTGGATCTTCCGGTAATCCTCTGCATTGATGGCACCAAGACAACGCGAACCATGGCAGCCGTGGTGTTGGGATGTCAGCGGTTTGACCCGGATGTCAGGATCAGGGGCGTCATTTTAAACCGTGTTGCCGGCAAACGTCACGAGAACAACCTGAGAACCTGTATCGAACATTACTGTCGAATACCGGTTTTGGGAGCGATTCCCAAACTCAGGAAGCAAGCCTTCCCGGAGAGACACATGGGCCTGGTGCCGACGCCCGAACATGCATGGGCAAAGACATCCATTTCGACGATTGCGGCTGTCATTTCCAAGCATCTGGACCTGGATGGCATCCTGGCGGTAGCACGGTCTGCCGGGGATGTGGCATCCAAAGAGCAACCGGCCCGGGAAGAGCAACGGGTGGAAGTTGCCGACCGGAATAACGCATCAAGCACGCCTCCTTCGGATGTCTGCGTTGAAAAATATATCGTAGTCGGCGATGCCCCGAAAATCGGTATCATCCGGGATTCCTCCTTTCAGTTTTATTATCCTGAAAATTTGGAAGCTCTGGAAGCTGCCGGCGCGGAACTCATTTTTACGAGTCCCCTGACAGAAACAGCTGTACCGCCAGTCGATGCACTTTACATTGGCGGAGGGTTCCCGGAAACACACGCAAAACAACTGGCTGACAATATCACCTACCGGAACCAGATACGGGACTTGGCGGAAAAAGGTCTTCCCATATATGCCGAGTGCGGGGGATTGATGTACCTGGGGGAACGTCTTTTGCTGGATGAGGACACCTATGCCATGGTAGGCCTTTTTCCCCTGGTGTTTGATCTGCATAAACGTCCGCAGGGGCACGGGTATACCATTATTTCCGTTGATCATGAAAACCCCTTTTTTGAAGTGGGGACCGAAATCAGAGGCCATGAGTTCCATTATTCAAAGGCCATCGAATACAGAGGTTCCATGGACCTTCTGGCTTTTAAGGTCCAACGGGGTGCTGGGTTGATCGATGGCAGGGATGGCATCTGCCGGAAAAAAGTTTTGGCCACCTACACGCACATCCACTCCCTGGGAACACCCTTGTGGGCCAAGAGCATGGTGGAAAATGCGGTCTCTTACCGAAAAACCCAACCATAGCCCGAAGAAGATCTTTCGAGCGCAGGCTGTTCGGCAGGCTGTACGAGAAACCATACAGGACGCTGATACACGTTTGACTCTCTTGGACATCCAAAGACGGTTGTCCCGGTATTGCCGTGGTGACCGAAAAGCGGTGCGGTCGGCGATCAAGGAACTTGTGGACCAGCAGGAGCTCATGTACGTCTCGGATTTCGGGCATACCTTTATCGAAACATCGATTCATAAACCCATCCGAATAACAACGACAATTGTTTTAAAACCATGGGATTGCACGCTTGAACAGGATGCCGGCGATATTGTCGTCAGCCTTTGTTACGGCACATCCTTTGGTTCAGGCCAACATCCCACCACCCGGTTATGTCTGAAGGGTCTGGAATATCTTCAGCAGAATGAATCGGGTCTATGGCGCGGGGAAAAAACAAGAGCGCTCGATATCGGGACCGGTTCCGGCGTTCTCATCATAGCCGCTCTAAAAATGGGTATCACATCGGGTGTCGGCATCGATATCGACCCCTGTGCAATTTCGGAAGCCCGTGACAACATCGCACATAACGGGTTATCGGAGCGGATCACGATATCATCAGAACCCTTTGAAACAGTCGAAGAAACCTTTACTCTCATACTGGCCAACCTGCGCTTACCCACACTTAAGTTATTTCTTCCGCAGATGGTGGAAAGAGTCACACCAGGCGGCAAGATACTTCTATCCGGAGTCAAAAGCGAAGAGCTCGAATCGATTGTCAAGCAGAGCTATCAATTTGGATTAAATCGGGTATGGAATTGTGAAGAACGTGGTTGGGTGGCCATCGTATTTCAAAAAAAAGGGTGAGCAATCTCTCATTGCACACCCTTTTTTTTGAAAAATTCTTAGCTTACTTTTTCTTTTTGGGATGACATTTCGCACAAGTTGTGGGTGCCGCCTTGGTCTTGTTTTTCTTGTTGTAGACTTTGTGGCAATTTCGACAATTTTCATGCAGCGCTTCAGCGTGATATTCACGCTTAATTTTCTTTTGTTCGTCCCGTTTGACTTTCTTTGCTTTCCACTCTTGTTTTAACTTTTTGGGTACTTCACTGGGTTTTTTATGACATTCAATGCAGCTTTGGACGTCATCTCCTGCCTTGAGGTTTTCAAGCGGTTTGTTGTCTTTATCGTGATGGCATTCACCGCATTTTTTCTTATATAAATCAGGACTGGCCTTGGCATATTCTTCAGAATGCTTTTTGTGGGTGAATATCACAATGCTCTTTTTATGCTTTTCGTAGGCTGGATTATCCATTTTAATCTCATCCGGAACCTCCGTACCTGCATAGATTCCGGTTGTTGCAAAGATGACGGCAATCCCAATAATGGCACTTGATATAAGCAATGATTGTTTTTTCATAAACGCCAGTCCTCCTCCTTCCCTAATGATGGGTTCACACCTTTTTAAAAAAACGCATAATCTCTATCAAATCAACAGGGTGCTGTCAATAGCAACCGCTTTTTAATTTACCGAGTTATTTGGGCCGTCGGAGAACAGGCGGGTAAACCTTTCGTGAAGGAGCGACACTGTCGCACTTTAAAAAATCGTTCCTACGATTTTATTGATTGAGCATTTTCTGCAGGTATATTGGGAGGTTAATCGCGTGTTGAAACCAGGTTCCATCCATATTCTCAAGAGTGGCGTCTGTAAAATCAGCTTGATCAAAATTAGCTTCTGAAAAAATTGTTTCATCGAGGGTAACTCCCCTAAACGAGGCGCCGGTGAGGTTTGCCCTGGTAAAATCGGCTCTTTCCAAAGCGCTTCCAGTGAGATCGGCATTTTGCAGATCAGCACCTGATAAATTGCTGCCAATCATCACCGCACGCAACATATATCCTTGTTTGAAGCTACTGCCGGACAGATCGCTGTTCGCCATATTAAGATCCTTCATAAAAGCGTCTGTAAAATCGGCTTGTCTTGCCCGAACATGGTTTAACCTGGAAGCGAACATATAGGCCTTAATCAACTTTGCTCTGTCCATGGTTGCGCCATTAAAAGTCGTGTGAAACAGATTGGAGTTGCTGAAATCCGTGTCATTCAATTGACATTTACTGAAATCCGACCAGCGAAGATCAGCTTGTTGCAGGCTGGCTCCCGAGAGATTAGAATCCGTCAAATTTGTGCCGCGCAATGACACACCATCCAGCAAGGTACCATGCAGATCGATTCCAGAAAGAGCTATGTTCCAGAAGACACAATGTCTCAAATCAGTTAGTGGTTTGGGATCATTGCAGTCCCCTTTTGGAAGTTGTTCCGCGGTTACATTTACCCG
>QMMS01000149.1 GCA_003647375.1 Deltaproteobacteria bacterium | reverse complement strand
ATCCGTACTGGGGCGTAATGATATTGCCGCTCCAGCCCAATCTACCTACTCCGGCGGCAACGGCACCATAGCGATGTGAAAAATCTGGATACATATCGACCATCTCGGTTATATCCTTTGCGCCTGGCTCTGGCCGATACGTACAGTTGACATCCACGACGCAGGCTTCAAATCCCTTCCCCTTTAAAAATTCAACGATATAATCACTGATCATGTAAAGGTTCTGGGTATTCTCCTTCTTGTCGATACTCCAGGACAGCCAATCCTTTTTACTGAAGAAGTCTCTTAATTTTACCCGGTCAAAAGGTATGGCAAAAGAAATAATCGATCGAGTGGAAGATAACAAATAACATGGATCACCCGATGGTGGAGCGTCAGATAGCCGCTTGTGGGAAGCAATACCCACTAATGCCGCACCCTGTTCCCTGGCAATGTTTTTGATTTGTTCTTCTAATTCTCCCATTTTTACCTCCTACAAACCAATTATCTTGGCCTTAGAACCAGGTTTTGGGTTAATCCCGTGAAGGGGAATATTGTTCAGGTTTGTGTGAATGATAAAAAAATAGGTGACCACTGGCCATATCCACAACATCAACACACCAAACAGCCTATGCAGATACCAATTTTCATACGAAAATGCAAAAAAGGCAAATCCCAAAGAATTGGAACTGCCTATTTTTAATAATAAATCTTTTGAAAATAATTGTTACGATGAACTTAAAATATCCTGGATTATGTCAACTGATTGATATCAAATGAGATCGAACCTTCTGTTACATAATCTTCAATTGAGAGGGGTCGTTGGAATCGATCAAATCTTCGATTCTTACTGATGCGAATGTTCGAAGGTTTGTAATGTGAATCTTTTTGAAGTTACAAATTATTCTCAAAACCCAACCTAGTGGAAATTCTATCGCTTGCTTTTTTTACCTTGGGTATAAGGTCGGAAACCTTTGGCTTGATACGAACGGTTGGACCCGTGATTGTCACCGACGCTTGCACAGACCCCGTGTAATCGAATATAGGTGCAGCGACGCAGCTTGTACCAAGAGTATATTCTTCGTGTTCGACAGCGTATCCTTGGCGTTGGATGTCCTCGAACCTCGGTTTTAGTTGGCTGTAGGTAGTCGGGGAATTCGCTGTATTGGGCTTCATTCGATGCCCTCGAAACAATCTTCGGCGTTCAGACTGTGAAAGGTTGGCAAGGATGGTACGCCCGCTGGCACTATTATAGGATTTGTAACGGTAGCCGATTTGTTCATCTTGCCGAAGGCTGTAGCTACCAGTTGCCTTGGCACTCACGACCACGTCGAGGTGATTGCGTACAAGCACGAATACAGACTCTCCTGTTTGCCTGGACAACCCCTCGATGATGGGTTGTGCCGTGGTGAATAAATCGTTGTTTTCTAAAACACGGTGCCCAAGCTGAAACAACTGGATAGTTGCGCTGTACTGCTTGTTGATTTCATTTTGCCTTACGTAGCCCTGAGATTTCAAGGTCAGCAACATCCGCTGAACCGTCGTTTTAGGATACCCCAGGCGATGTGTCAGTTCAGCAAGATCGAATCCCTTCCGAGTAACCAGTACTTCCAAAAGTCGAATCAACTTAACGATGGAATTGATCATAAAATATTCTTTGTCAGCCATGGGGGTCAGTCTGAAATAAACGAACTGTTTTGTCAATATTCATATCGGAAAATGAAAACTGCGAAAAAGTGTTTGACAATATGTTGTTGACAGACTATTTATATACCGTATTGATATTTTACTTACCGTATTACGGTATAATTCATTAATTCGCGACATAAACGATACACCAAAAGAACCCTATCGATTCGGAGCATTAGATGAAAATTATGACCGGTGGGGAGGCGGTGGTGAAGGCACTGGAATTTCTGGACGTAAACACAATTTTCGGGATACCGGGCGTTCACAACCTCGCCATCTATTCAGCTCTTCTGGACAGCTCCATTAAGCATGTAACTGTGAGGCATGAGCAAGGGGCTGGGTTCATGGCTGACGGCTTCGCTCGCACCACCGGGAGAGTTGGGGTTGCCTTGGTGATCTCCGGTCCCGGCTTGACCAACATCCTCACGCCGATGGGGGAAGCCTATCATGAGGCGGTTCCCCTTCTGGTCATTTCAACCAACAATTCGAGGCGTTATCTAAACGGACGTACCGGCATACTTCACGAGCTGTCCCAAAGCAATGCCATGATAAGGTCCGTGGCCAAAGAAAGTCGACGTGTGCCCTATCCCGAAGCCATCGTACCTTACCTCATTGAGGCCCACCAACTTGCATTGGAAGGACGCCCCGGTCCGGTACATGTAGAGATTCCTATAGATCTTCTTGATAGTGAAATTGCCAGACCTGACCGAAAAACCATGGGGCAAACCGCGACAGTGTTTCAATTGTCTCAGCAAGCCGGAGTTTTGCAAGACGTACAACAGGTCGTTGAGATACTGGATACCGCTCAACACCCGTTGATTATTATTGGCGGTGGCGCTTGGCAGGCCGGAGACAACCTGACGCAACTCGCTGACAAATTGGCCGCCCCGATCTTGCTGACGCCTGCTGGGAAGGGAAGTATTGACGATGATCATCCTCTTTGCCTCGGAGTACGTCACCATTTTCCTGCGATTCGTACTTTCGTGGAGAATGCTGATGTAGTGCTGGCATTCGGAACTGAGCTTGCAGAAGATCTGTACGGCAATTTCTTTTCCACAAAAGGTATTTTGATAAGGGTCGATCGAGATGTGTCTGTCTTTGAAAGAAATATTAAAGGACATATATGCCTGTTGGAGGATGCCAATACGGTAGCAGAATTATTGAATAAATTAGTACGAGTTCGACCCGACCGAAAAGGGCTGATACATCGATCTGTTCGAAAAGTCAAAGATCAAGCCTCACAGGAGCTCCCCCATATCTTTGCATACCGTGACTTAGCTATTTTATTAAACATTCTCAAGGAAATACGAACATCGTTGCCAAAGGACGGAATCCTCGTCTCTGACTCTACCAGACCAGCTTACGTTGCCTTTAGTGAATTTCCATCGCACACGCCGCGAAGCTTCTTATTCCCATGCGGGTACGGTACCCTCGGCATGGCACTACCTTCCGCAATCGGTACAAAAATAGCGCACCCGGAACGAGCAGTATCTGTGTTGGCCGGCGATGGCGGGTTTCAATTCACCATGGCCGAGCTTGGGACTTTATGCCAGGAAAAGCTAAGCATTCCCATTATCGTTTTTAATGATCACGGTTTCGGCGAAATTCGTATGTTCGAGGAAACACGCCATCCTGGCCGGCGAATTGGCGTGGATCTGAAAAACCCGGATTTTGAATCTCTTGCGACGGCATATGGCATGCCTTTTTATCGAATTTTGAAAAACGGGGACCTTCAGAATGCATTGAGTATTGCGTTAACTTTACAAGGTCCTTCTCTCATTGAAATCGATTCACCAGGATCGATTTGATTGGATGAGCAAATGGAGATCGACACATATGCATACACATAAAGTCTTATATGCCGACAGTTCTTTTGACGACCTTTCAGATTTCGAGCGGTCCCTGACATCGGTTGATGCAATTGTGGTTCATGGCAACTGTAAAACACCGGAAGATGTCATCGGTTCAGGTTCGGACGCAGTGTGTATTATTACCGAACTGATTCCCTTGAACGAAATGGTATTCCAAAAGTGTCCTTCATTGAAACTGGTGTATACGAATAATGTCGGCACGGATTTGATCGACATCCCGGCTGCCACTCGCCACGGTATTCTCGTTTGCAACAATCCGGACTACAATTTTAGGGAGGTAGCCGAGCACACCGTTGCCCTTCTTCTGAGTCTGATCCGAAAAATCCCGAAGGCAAATGGTTATGTCCGCTCAGGCGGTTATGACTATAACTATCTATCACCTTTGAAACGATTCGAAGGGAGTTCTGTTGGGCTTTTGGGGTTTGGCCGGATTGCCCAGTCCGTTGCCAAAAAACTTGCTGGATTCGATGTACGGGTACTGTTTTACGATCCCTACGTCAAGGAAACCCACATTGGTCAAGCCAAAAAGACGTCTCTTGAAATGTTGCTCCAAAACAGTGACTACCTTTGCATTCACGCCCCGCTGACTGAAAAGACACACCATTTGATCAATGCCGAGACCCTCAATTTGATGAAGCCCGGAGCTGCCATCGTCAATGCAGCCCGCGGGGAGCTTATCGACACGCTGGCGTTGATGGACGCCCTGAAATCGGGCCGACTGAGCGCGGCTGCGCTGGATGTTATCGAAGACCATGCTTCCCTCGGTCCGGAACATCCCTTGTGCGGGATGGACAACGTCATCTTGACCCCTCATTCGGCCTGGCTATCCAAAGACGCGTTCAAACAGTGCAAGGCCGATCTTACAAACGAAATCGTTCGTTTTTTCAACAATCAACCGCTTAAGGCGCTTCTCAATCCCGAAGCTCTTGAGTAACCATCAAACTAAGGAGGTAGCCATGAATACCATCAAAGATTTGAGGCATCTGGTGTCAACAGGAAGAATGACGCGACGCGAGTTTATTGCACGGGTATCCGCTCTCGGTGCAGCCGCTACCCTGTCGCCTGCTTTGTTAACCCAAACCGCTTTTGCCTCCTCCCCCAAGAAAGGAGGACGATTCAGATTAGGTATGGCTGGAGGCGCTACCACCGATACACTCGAACCCGGAAAACTTACGGACCATGTTGCGATGGTGGTTCAATTTCAGTTCAGGAATAACCTTGTTGAAATCGACCACGAAGGCAAAGCCATCCCTGAGCTTGCTGAGAGCTGGGAACCATCGGCAGATGCTTCCAAATGGATGTTTAAGATTCGTAAAGGCATCGAGTTTCACAACGGAAAATCCCTGACCAGCGAGGATGTTCTCTACTCCATCAATTTTCACCGTGGAGAAAACTCTAAATCTGCCGGAAAAAAACAGTTGGAATCTATTGTCGATCTGAAGGCTGATGACAAACACACCATCGTGGTAACTTTGAACGGCGGAAATGCCGATTTCCCTTATATTTTTTCCGATATCCATTTTCCAATGATTCCAGTTGGAGACAAAGAATTCCGAACCGGCACCGGTGGATATGAACTCGTAACATTCGAACCAGGAGTGCGAGCTTTCGCCAAAAGGAATCCCAATTATTGGAAAGCAGGACATGCACATTTTGATGAGATAGAAACACTCGTCATCAACGACACGGTCAGCAGGACCAATGCGCTTAAATCAGGCCAGATCGATGCCATGAACCGGTGTGATTTGAAAACAGCCCACCTGTTAAAAAAGACCCCTAACCTACAATTGATAAGAAAAACAGGCGCTTTGCATTACTACTTCCCTATGCGTACCGACACCCCCCCATTTGATAACAGTGATGCTCGACTGGCATTGAAATATGGTATCAATCGTCAAATATTGCTGGACTTGATTCTCCAAGGTTACGGTGCCTTAGGCAATGATCACCCCATTGCGCCAACCTATCGCTTTTACGACCCGGATCTGCCACAACGTCGCTACGACCCTGACAAAGCCAAATTTCACTTAAAAAAGGCGGGCATGGAACAGCAGATTTTCAAGTTACATGCATCCAACGCAGCCTTTGCCGGCGGAATGGACGCGGCGGTACTTTTCAAAGAGTCAGCCAACAAAGCCGGTATTAGAATGGAGATTGTTCAGGAACCGGCGGACGGATATTGGAGCAACGTCTGGATGAAAAAGCCTTGGTCTATGTCCTATCTGAGCGGACGGCCCACGGAAGATATGATATTCTCATTACAGTATGCAAAGGGTGCGGGCTGGAACGATACCTTTTGGGATAATGAGCGTTTCAACAACCTGTTGATAGAGGCTCGTTCCGAATTGGATCAATCTAAACGGCGTGAGATGTATGGGGAAATGCAACGCCTCATAAGAGATGACGGTGGTATCATACTGCCATTTTTTGCCGACAATGTAGATGCCGGCAGTAAAAAGTTAAAGTTTGGAAACCTATCTGGACAGGCTTCTTTGGATGGACTCAAGTGTTCAGAACGCTGGTGGTTCGAATCATAATAATGGATATCGATTATGAGTAATATGGCTTCGGTGTACTCCGACCCAAATTGGTTCAAAGTTAAGGAAATTGAAAATGGCATTTTTGTCATCGAAGAAACAGGATATGTACAAAGCTACTTAGTCAATGGAGAGGATAAAACTCTTCTAATTGATACAGGCATGGGCTTTCAGAATATTCAGAGGGCAATAGAATCTATCGCAAGAGGTCCCATAACTGTAGTCAACACTCATTGGCATTTCGACCACACCGGAGGAAATGAGCTGTTCGATCATATCGGCATCGCTGATAGTGAAATTAATTTAATTGAACGCGGCTTAACTAACGAGGAGCTAATTAGCATACTCGGAATGGGTTTTGAAAACAGCTTAACCTTACCAAAAGGCTTTTTGTTGGAGAAATATCAAATCGTTGGGAAAAAGGCCAGTTTTTCAATAAAAGACGGAGATGTTTTCAATATGGGCAACAGGAAAATCGAAGCAATCGCTACCCCGGGCCACACCCGAGGTAGCACTTCTTTTCTTGACCGTTACAGCCGAAGCCTGCTCACCGGTTTGGTTTCCCGGGATACATTTTATGCCCATTTTGAAGAATCAAATGTGAAATCTTTCATTTGCTCCCTCGAAAAGGTAATTTCACGAAGCGATGAGTTTGATAAATTATTGCCAATACACGGTCAGTATCCACTTCCCAAAAGTTTATTACATGAAGTTCTATCGGCCTTCATGAAAATTGACGCCGGAGCCGAGCCAGATGCTATTGATCACTCTTGGGGTCCCGAGTGTTACCTCTATCGCTTCTCCTCTTTTGAAGTATTGGTCAAGCCTCCCGGGGCCAAGGGGATTAATGTTATTCCACAATGAAGGAAGCTGAGGCCGAAAACCTAATTGTCACGACCGCCATCAAGGCACCGGTCTTTATGACATATAGCTATCAATAAAGGAATACAATATGAGCTTATCTACCGGCAACCGACTGAAGTGGGTTAAGCAATCAGAGATTCGAAATATGTCCATCGAGTGCGAGAAACATGGTGGAATCAACCTTTCCCAGGGCGTATGCGATCTGGAAGTGCCCTCTATTGTAGCACAAGGGGCAAAACAGGCCATCGACGATGGAGTTAATGCCTACACCCGCTACGATGGCTTGAATGAATTGAGAGAAGCCATTGCAAAACGGCAAAAGAATTTTAGTGGAATGGAAGTTGACCCTGAAAATGAAATCGTTGTTTCATCGGGGGCTACCGGGGCTCTTTTTTCAGCCTTCCTCGCTCTGTTGAATGCCGGTGACGAAGTGATCCTTTTCGAACCATATTACGGCTATCATGCCATCAATCTGGTTTCGACCCTGGCTGTTCCGGTGTATGTCCGTATGACCCCGCCGGATTGGACGTTTTCGCGCGAGGACCTCGACAAAGTGGTGACTAAAAAAACAAAAGCAATCTTGATCAATACGCCGGGAAATCCATCTGGAAAGGTGTTCACAACAGAGGAACTGAAAACCATTTCCGAATTCGCAATAGAGAACGATCTCTTCGTATTTACCGATGAAATCTATGAATACTTTGTTTATGACGACCGTCAACACATCCCACCGGCAAGTCTACCCGGTATGCGCGAACGTACGATCATGGTATCGGGTCTATCCAAAACCTACAGCATTACCGGCTGGCGGGTTGGGTACGTTATCTGCGATGCCAAGTGGTCAACGGCTATCGGATACTTTAGCGACATGCTTTATGCATGTGCACCTGCACCTCTGCAGATGGGTGCTGCAATGGGACTCATTCATTTGGGCCCTGAATTTTATGATAATATTTCAAAAGAATATCAGAAAAAGCGTGATCGCATTTGCGATGCGCTTAATACAGCCGGCCTGACACCATTCGTACCCCAGGGTGCATACTATGTCCTTTGCGATATTTCCGGAATCCCGGGTAGCTCTGGGAAAAAAAAGGTGATGCATTTATTGAAGGAAATTAAGGTGGCTAGCGTCCCTGGAGAAGCTTTTTACCATGATGCTGCAGGAGAGAATTTAACACGTTTCTGTTTTGCCAAAGAAGATACGGTTTTGAATGAAGCCTGCCGACGCCTCGAATCGTACGGTAGTAAAAACCTATGAAGACCGAAGCAAATCACCACCGATATTTCATTTAGCTTTTGAATAGCCGATTTTCCGTATTGCGACTTTCTATACCTTACTCTATTGCTATTAATAAAAAAGGAAGATGATGTGACCAACAGAGAAAGAATGCTATCTCTTATCAAGGGCGAAATGCCAGATGCAATGCCCTTTGCCCCAAGACTCGATCTCTGGCACGTTGCGGCAAGAGCCACTAACACCCTCCCCAAAGAGTATAAGAACGCAAGCATTGAAGATATTTGTCGGAACGAGGGCTGGGGTATCTATCGTCTTAATTCTGATTATTCCTATTTGGAAACAGCCTATGATGATTGGGTATTTTCCGTCCTCGGCATCTATGCCCCTCCTGAAACTTGCTTTAGTATGGAGTTTAACTCCGAAGTGGAAGTTGAAACAAAATGGAAAGGTCATGAGTTTCACGTTACTTTCCATACAAGAATGGGAGAATTAAGTTCGGTGGTTGTCCTTGACCAGGCAGCTAAAAAGCAGGGAGTGACCTATCCATGGATCAAGGAAAGGGTTATCAAAAGTTTTGATGATTGGGACAAAGTAGGCTTCCTTTTTGAAAACCTGGAGCTTACTCCGCGATACGAAAGCTATCTAAAGGTTTGTGAGACCATTGGCGAAGACGGGCTTGTATGCAGTTCCCCAACAGACGGCGGATCTCCAATACACCAAATCCACAAGCATCTTCTTCCACACAATCAGTTTTTTATTCTTTACAAAAAGGATAGGTCAAGGCTCGAAAAACTCGCTGCGAGCGTTGCCAATTTTTTTAAACAGACATTGAAAATATACCAGGAATATCCTGGCGAATTGATCATTTGGGGCGGGAATTATGACAGAACAATAACCTTTCCTCCATATTTTGAGAAAGATATCCTGCCCTGGCATATCAAGGTCGCCGATTGCCTTCAGCCACTTGGTAAGTATGTCATCACCCATACAGATGGAGAAAATCATGGGCTCATGGATATTATTATTAGGAGTAAAGTCAATGGCTGTGAATCTATCTGTCCTTACCCCCAGACCCGCTTAAAAATGCATGAGTATCGGGAACAATGGAAGGATCTTGTACTCATCGGCGGTATTCCTGCAGAGTATTTGATTCCAGGTCAGACTTCTGAAGAGGAGATGTACCAATACCTTGATTATTTGTTTAAGGCTGTTGCTCCAGGGATAAAATATATTCCCGGAATTACAGATGCCGTGAGCCCTTTGACTGATTTTGACAGATTGAGAAAGCTTGGTAATTACATCCAGGACAGAGGGAAATTACCTCTGGTCGGTGGGAAAGTTTTGGATATTTTTCAAGGCGAGTATACTGACATGGATCTTGCACCAACCAAATTCATACAGGCCGAAGACGTTCTTGGAGAACTCCAAATGGCGGTGATAAAAGGAGATAAAGATGAGGTCTGTGAAAACGTAACGAAGTGTCTGGCTGCTAAAATTGATGGCAGGGCAATTCTTAGAGAGGGAATGATCACAGCCATGATTTATGTTGGTGACGCCTTTGGTCGGGGTGATATGTATATTCCTGAGATGCTCATGGCCGCCAATGCTATGGAAGCAGGAGTAGAGCTGCTGAAGCCCGCACTTACTTCCTCCTTAAAACAACAGACCAAGGCCAAGGTGATCCTCGGAACCGTTTATGGTGATCTTCACGATATTGGAAAAAATCTTGTTTCCATCATGCTAAAGGGAATTGGAATGGAGGTCATCGATTTGGGTATCAACGTAAGCACGGATACATTCATCCGCTGTGTGGTTGATGAAAAACCGGATATACTTGCCCTTTCCGCTCTTTTGACAACAACCATGCCACAGATGAAAATTGTTATTGACTCGTTGGAAGAAATGGTAATTCGTGATCATATAAAAATCATTGTCGGGGGGGCGCCGGTTACAGATAATTTTGCCAAATTAATTGGTGCGGATGGATATGCCGAAACAGCTGGGAGCGCGGCAGCACTTGTGCGAAATATTCTATGATCAATTTGAGCATTCGGATCCAATCATTCCATAATGACCGGTTTAATATGTCTCATAACAAAACTGACGACATAAATCGAAAGATCCCAAAGATATCAATTTGTTCAGATTAAAAGATTGCAATTTGTAATTACAATGTGACTATTCAATAGCATTTTGGAGATTTGATCAAATCCGAGGATTTTTTAAAATTGGAGATTTTATGATTTAGTCGCCTAACTCACTTAATTTATTACAAACACAACATATGGTATACGGTAATAT
>QMMS01000148.1 GCA_003647375.1 Deltaproteobacteria bacterium | reverse complement strand
GATGATATGGCGACCTTTATCCTTCAAGGCCCGGGCCATCCCCTTGATGGCATGGTTGTTGGATTCGGTACCGCCGGAGGTAAAGAACACTTCCTGTGCTTGGCAATTAAGCAGACCAGCCACCTGTTGTCGGGCTTTTTCCACCGCTCTTTTGGGGCGGATACCATACCAATGGGAACTGGACGGGTTGCCGAATTCGGTTTCGATAAACGGTCGCATGGCCGCAATCACTTCCGGATCATGTGGCGTGGTGGCGTTGTAGTCCAGATAGATGGGCTGAACCATATGAGGCCTCCTTTATTTTGGCACCTTAAAGCCCAAGTCAAAGGTGCGGTGGCAGGCGGGGCATATGAAGGGCCATTGTATTTCATCTGCCAATTTATCGTTTTGGAAAAAGGATACCGGAAAAACATTTTTCTCGCAATCACAAGTCCATCAAAAGACGGGATCGAAGAGCTTATTTTTCGTCTTTGCAAGATCTAAATACCATTGACCCAATCAGGATATGGATGTAATAAATAGAGATGTCTGAAAGGAGAAAATGATGCCAATCGAAACAGTAACCCAGGCAGCAGAGAAGTGTGGTGTTGCCATTGAACCTGTCGCACCCTTTCGGTTGCAGTGCCTGGGTGATGAAGATTGCCGAAAAATCCACAATGCAACATTGGAAGTTCTGGATCAAACTGGTATTTTTGTTCCCAGCGACAGGGCAACCGAAATTTTTGCGGATCATGGTGCCCGGGTGAACAAACAGGATCACCGGGTGTTTTTGTCACCGGCCATGATCGAAAAAGCCATGTCCACCATCCCTGAACAGATTCGCGTCCCGGGGCGGGAGCGATCACGGGATTACATCGTGGGGGGGGATTCACTGGGCTTTATCAATTTTGGGACCACGGTGTTTATTAATGATTTAGTTACGGGCGAACGTCGAAAATCAACCACGGCAGATGTCGCCCAGGCAACCCGGGTTTTGGATGCCTTGAGCAGCATTGAGATATTGATCACCGTATTGAGTTGTACGGAAAAATCTCCCCTGACCGAAACCATGCACGCCACGGCGGCCATGCTCGCAAACACTACCAAACCGGTGGAAGCCGTACCCCCCACGGCCAATTTAATTCCTAAAATGGCATTGATGGGAGAGGCTGCTGTGGGCAGAGACGTCTTTCGCCGGAATCCTTTCTTTTTTACCGGAGTCTGTGTTGTGAGCCCTTTACAACTGGTGGACGAATGCAGTGAAGTGCTGATGGCCTCGGTGGAACACAATTTTGTCACCAGTGTGCTCTCCATGTGTCTGGCCGGAGGAACATCTCCCATTCATCTTGCCGGAACAGTGGTTCAGCACAATGCCGAAGTGTTAAGCGGGTTGATTTTAGGACAACTGCTGAAGCCCGGTGCACCCATGATATACAGCAGTTCCACCACATCCATGGATATGCTTTTCGGCACTGCCGCCGTGGGATCTGTGGAAGGCGCCATATTAAATGCAGCCCTGTCCCGGATGGGTCGTTATTACCATATCCCCGTTAGGGTATCGGGCGGGTAGGTGGATAGCAAGCTGTGTGACGCCCAAACCGGGTTCGAGTCCTTGCTTACAGCGCTTCTTCCCTCATTGGCAGGTGCCAATCTGGTTTATGGAGCAGGGATGCTGGACAGCGGAATGGTTTTGGATTACGGCAAAATGATCCTTGATGATGAGATCAATCATCATATTAAGCGCATCGTTAAAGGGCTGCCGGTTACGGAAACGTCTCTTTCGGTGGATCTTATCAAGGAGGTAGGGCACACCGGGAATTACTTGACGCATCCAAGCACTTTGGATCATTTTTCCGAGCTGATACAACCCGGGCTTATGAACCGTGAAAATTATGACAACTGGTCGGCCAAGGGTCGAACCGACATCCACGAAAGGGCTATGGAAAGGGCCAGGGAACTGGTGGCAAATCATCAGCCCAAGCCCATCAGTGAACAGGCTCAAAAAGAGATTGATGAAATAATCCGCGAAACTGAAAAAGAGCTCAAGGTAATATATTAGGACCCTATCCCGAATTTTAATTAAATTTAGAATTATTGGTTACTCTGTAACCCTACCACTTCACAGAGTCAATTATATAGGAGTAAAATTTGACACAGAAACCCAGCGGCATACGATACATCCCTGGCAAGCGTGACCTTTTGATCGTTTCTCCCCATAGCCCGGTCATTAATGGTGTATTTGAAAATGATGTGCGTACCGGCATCATTGCCGAAAAGATACAACAAACACTTGACTGTCATGCCATCCTCAATGACCTTTTTTTCAAGCCGAAGGGGCCGATCACCAAAAGTCTGGAAAACTATTTTCTAGACCTCTACAGAATCGACCATTCAAAAAAGGTCTCAGGCTACCTCCGCCGCATCGAAACGATTGTTAAAAACGGAGCGAAGAAATACGTGGTCTGGATTCATGGGATCACCGATGATGTCGCCATTGCCCAGGGGCAGGAGCATAAATCCCTCGGTCTGTTCGATGAAGCCCCTGAAAAGCTGCACGCTCTGATTGGTTATGGACAGGGCGGGAATCCCAAAACCGGTGAAACCCGGAGCCGTTATTCAGCCCGCAATGAGACGGTGGAGATCTTCCGTGACCAGTTGTGTGCCGGAGGCCTGACTACCATTCTGACTCATCCGGCTGGGTCGAATTACCGCGGCCGTGATGCCAAGCGGCTCAACCAATGGTTCAATCAGCAGGGTTACGGGTTTGACAGGGTTGAATCGATGCATCTTGAAATCAGAGAGAGAGGGTTTCGCGATACAGATGCGAATGCCGTTCAAACAGCCAAAATTATCGCCACTGCCCTGAGTCTCCTCACTAAAGGGATTTTGCCACCCGGCAGAGGTTGACTTGCTCACATTCAGGCGCTGTCATCAAGCCTGGTGATTTAAAAAAAGATATCTACACATGTCCAATTAGCCAAGGATGTCACAGTTGGGTTATTGGATTCTACCAGGTTTTTCCCACAGATCACGACCAAAAACTGCAAACCCCGTTGTGCCAAGGATTCCGAATACAACTGCCGTAACGAGATTGGTCCCCGGGCTGATGGGCCATAAAAACGCGCCGCCAAAAGCGGCAAGGGATACGAAAACATCTCGGATCAGATAATAAAGCCCGAACATGCCCGCCTTGCAGCTGTCCGGTGCCAAGTCCATGATCAGGGACTTGCGGGGTGGGCTCACCAAATTCCTTGAGCCCCCGCAGAATCGGATGAGGATACCGATGAAAAGCCCGCCGAGTAGAGGGCCGAGAGCAGATTGTCCATGGCCTGCAACAGACCAATGACCAGCACACCTCCTCCCAGGGCCATTATATAAATGGGCAGAAAACGCTCGGCCATCCGCTCGCCCATACCCACCAGCACCACCATGGCCAGCACACCGACGGTGCTGCGTTTCAGGGCGAGAAACCGGGAGATTCCGGCGGCGCGGCCAGTTATGTCTTCACGCAGTCCTTTCTGCACGAGTCTCCCCCAGAATAAACGTCATCTAATCGTCAAGTTTGCCCTTGACCTTTTACATAAGATAATAGCTCAGATGTAATCCCGTTGCTTTTCAAATGTCAAGCTTTTACCATCGTCCCGGTAATCCGTTAAACTGGGCCTTTTGTTAGAATAAGACTTGCAGATGTTACACGATGCATATATTCGTTGATTGAATAGATCAGCAGTAAATTCTTCTGAGAGAAACGCGTGGGATCATGGCTTTTCTGAAAAAAAAATATCGTGAACATGACGCCACAGGATTCTTTCCCGGACCGGGGACCTTTGCCCACGGGGTTCACCCACCGGAAAGAAAATCACTGGCAGCCGACGCACCCATTGAGATCATACCCACGCCGGAAAAGATACTTATACCGCTGCAGCAGCACATCGGCGGACCTTGTACCCCCATTGTCAATGCCAAGCAAGAGGTGGAACTGGGGGAAATGATCGGTAAGGGAGAGGTCTTTATATCAGCTCCTATCCATGCCCCGGTATCCGGTGTGGTCAAAAAAACAGAAACAGTTACCTTGGCAAACGGGCGGCATTTGCAGGCTATTGCCATCAAGGTAGAGGGAGAACAGGTTGACGGCCAGACGTTGTGGGACCAGATGTTCGGCGGGAAATGGCCCCAGAAATCTTACCAGACCCTGGCCCCGGAAAAAATTTCCAAGGCCATTCACCAGGCCGGTATCGTGGGACTTGGCGGCGCGGCTTTTCCCACGCATGTCAAGATAACACCCAACGATCAGAAACCGATAGAAATTCTGATGGTCAATGGCTGCGAGTGCGAACCCTATCTTACCACCGACTACCGGGTAATGGTGGAAGCTCCCGAAGCTGTGGTGGCGGGGACCCTGCTGGCAGCCAGGGCTGTAGGCGCAAAAAAGGCCTATATTGGTATCGAAGACAACAAGATGGAAGCCGTGGCATCACTGCGGCAGGCAGCATCCGGAGCCGGTATTCACATCGCCGTGCTCAAAACAAAATATCCCCAGGGAAGTGAAAAACACCTGATCAAAGCCACCTTGAACCGCGAAGTGCCCTTGGGCGGCCTTCCCTCAGACATCGGTGTGGCCATGACCAACGTGGCCACGGCTACCAGTGTGGCCAGGGGTGTCATGCGAAGCCTTCCGTTGACTCATCGGGTAGTAAGCGTTACCGGCGGCGGTATCGTCCATCCCAAGAACCTGCTGGTTCCCATCGGCATCGCCATGGGAGAGCTGATCAAATACTGTGGCGGTCTCAAAAAGACAGCGGCCCGGATCGTCGCCGGCGGACCTATGATGGGGTTTGCCTTCACCAACCTCGAGATTCCCGTAACCAAGGGCACCAGTGGCATCACCGTTCTGAGCCACGAAGAAATCCGGCGGGTGGAGCGTTCCGTCTGCGTTCGTTGCGGTCGCTGCGTGGATGTCTGTCCCATGAATCTGGTGCCCACAAAAATCGCCATGGCTTCCCGTCTCAGTGAACTGAACCTGGCTCGTAAATACAACATCATGGCCTGTTTTGAATGCGGGTCCTGCTCCTATATCTGTCCGGCGGGTCTGCCTCTGGTGCAGCTCATCCGCACCGGCAAGACTTTGATTGCAGCTGAAGCTAAAAAATGAAACTAAATTTCAAAAACGACATCAACCCGTCCAGCCCAGCTATACATGTGGCCCCATCTCCCCATGTGTTTAACATGGGTATGACCACCCGGGACATGATGCGCGATGTGATCATCGCCTTGAGTCCGACACTGATTGCAGCCATCTGGTTTTTCAAATGGTTCGCGGTCTTACAGTTGCTGATCTGCGTGACTACCTGCCTGGCGGCTGAATTGATCTTTACCCGAATGAGATCGAAGCCAATCAGCGTGGCCGATTTATCGGCCGGTGTCACCGGACTGATCCTGGGATTGTCCTTACCTGCCACGGCCCCCTGGTATGTGGGGTGCATTGGTTCTGTCGTGGCAATAGGCATCGGCAAGATGGTTTTCGGCGGCCTGGGCATGAACATCTTCAACCCGGCTATGGTTGGACGCGCCTTTGTCATGATTTCCTTTGCCGGCAGCCTTGCAGCCTCCGGTTATGTGGATATGACCGGTGGCGTGGATATACTCTCCCAGGCGACGCCTCTGACAGCACAGAAACAGTCCGGTATTGCCAGCCAACTGGCGCCATTGTTTTGGGGGTATACCAATGGTTCCCTGGGGGAAACCAGCGTACCTGCTTGCCTGCTGGGGGGACTTTACCTGTGCATACGACGCGTGGCCTCCTGGGAAATTCCGGCCGGTGTGATAGTTGCATCGCTGGTGCTTGGCGGTATTGCCAATATTACGGACCTGTCCACTCACTGGACCGTGTTGCACCATATCATGGGGGGTGCGCTTCTTTTCGGGGCCTTCTTTATCGCTACCGATCCGGTCACCAGTCCGTTGACAGCCAAGGGCAAGTGGATTTTCGGTATTGGTGTGGGCACGCTGGTGATGATACTGCGTCTGTTCAGCGGATACCCGGAAGGCGTCATGTTTGTGATCCTTTTGATGAATGCGCTGACGCCGCTGATCAATCGCTGGACCATCCCCAGGCCTTTTGGAGGTATTTAATTGGGAAAAACCGTTAAAAACAGCTCAATCCTCAGCAGGGGTTGGTTTCAAAATAGTTTTTTGGCTCAGGCCTGGCTCGTAATTGTGCTTGCTGTCAGCTTCGGGACGGCCCTGGCCTTTGTTCAAATCAGCCTCAGTGAGGTTATTGCCGCCAATAAGCTGGATGAAACATTGACACAGGTTCCGGCGTTGGTGTGGGGGGAAAATGCAGCTCAATACGCTGCCGACATCAATATACCGCTTGAGATCATCCCCGGCACCGTTTCCGTTAAAAAGGGGCAAAAGACGACCTATTATCCCCTGTACCGGGTGTCCCGCGGTAAAGTAATATCCGGCTGGGTGGTAAAAGCCCGGGGGCAGGGATATGCCGACAATATCGAGGTTCTCATTGGTGTCGATCCCGATGTTGAAACCATCACCGGTCTGTTCATTTTAGAGCAGAAAGAAACTCCCGGCCTGGGTAACAAGATAACATTTCCTGCCTGGCGGGAACAGTTCGCGGGGAGAAAAACAGCGAAACCCTTTGTGGTGGTAAAAGAAAAAAGTACGGCATCCAATACGATCGATACTGTTACCGGTGCAACCATCTCTTCCCGAAGCGTTGCCGATATTGTAAACCAGACCGTGATAGACATCAAAGGACGGCTTACCTCCCAGACCGTCCATACAGGGGAGGGTCAATGAGCAAGCTTCCGACACCGAGTGAGCGTTTCATTCAAGGTATCCTGCCTGAAAACCCGGTCTACAGGCAACTTCTGGGGCTGTGTCCGACCCTGGCGGTAACCAATGGACTGAAGCCCGCGCTGACCATGGCCGTGGCTGTCGGCTTGGTGCTGCTGTGCGCCAATGTTATCGTAAGCCTGATCCGGGATCTTTTAAAACCCCATTTGCGAATCGTGATCTTTACCCTGACTATTGCCACCTTCGTGACCATCGTGGATCAAGTCCTGAGTGCCTACATGTACCAGATGAGCAAGACTCTCGGGCCTTATATTCCACTGATCATTGTCAACTGCATCATCATCTGCCGTTGCGAAGTCTGTGCTTCCAGGCAGGGACCTTTGGCAGCGGCAGGAGATGCCGTGGGCCAGTCCCTGGGATTCGGCCTTGCGCTGGCCAGCATTGCTGCGGTTCGGGAGATACTGGGTACCGGCATGCTGCTGGGTATACCCATGCTTCCGGCTGCCTGGCCCCCGTGGGTGATCATGGTGCTGCCACCCGGTGCCTTTCTGACCTTCGGACTTCTCCTGGCCGGGGTCAACTGGATTCGCGCTTGGCGTACGAACAGACCGCAAAGGGGGAATTAAGCCATGGAATATCTATTCGACATATTTTTGATTGCCATCGGTGCAGCCCTGATCAACAATTTCGTGTTCTACTATTTTGTCGGTATCTGTCCATTTATCGGGGTGTCGCGCCAGGTGGATATGGCTGTGGGCATGGGAAGTGCCGTCACGTTTGTAATGATCATCGCAGTATTCATCTCCTGGACCGTTACCAGCCTGGTCCTGGTACAAGGAGCGCCTGTTTCAAGCTGGGTGGCCGGATTTTTCATGTCGAGCGAACAGGCAGCCAAGATCGACCTGACCATCCTGGCTTACATCGTCTATATTTTTTCAATTTCGTCGTCAGTCCAGTTTGTGGAAATGTACATGCGCAAGTTTTATCCGCCACTATACAAATCTTTCGGGGTCTTTTTGCCGTTGATCACGACCAACTGTGCCATTCTGTTTGCCTGTTTGACGGTTATGAGCAAGGTTGTCGGTGTCGAGAATCCGGCCGAAGCCTGGGATTTAGGGCGTGCTCTGGTCCTGGGTATCTTTGGCGGACTTGGGTTCACCATCGCCATTGTCATCATGGCAGGCATCCGTGAAGAACTCGACCTTTGTGATATTCCTGTGCCTTTCAGGGGGGCAGCCATCACCCTGATTGTCGGTGGCATTATAGCCATGGCCTTTATGGGATTTACCGGGGTGGACAGCGGCATCCGGACCGCCTTGATGTAGGTGGATAAGAAGGGTTCGAGGGTAGGCCTCTGTCAGAGAGTGCCGGGTTGAGGTCGTCTAAAAGCGAATGGCCGATAGCAACACAACAAACCCAACGAACCCAAGAAACTCAACAAACTCAATATACACAACGGTACCAGTTTTTATACATCGAATTAATACAAATAAACTCCTGACATTGATATGTCAGTTATCATAGGGAGGACCCATGACCTGGGTTACAATCAGCCTGTCTGCCGCAACCATGCTTTCCATGGCACTGGTGTTGACGTTCATTCTTGGGTGGGCCAGCAGAAAATTCCACGTGGACGTGGACCGACGCGTCCTGGCCATATTGGAAACCCTTCCCGGCGCCAACTGTGGTGGGTGCGGCTACGTGGGTTGTGGTGAATATGCCGAGGCCGTGGCGCTGGAACACGAAGCTGTCAACAAATGTACGGTGGGCGGGGCCGACTGTATGTCGGCAGTAGCCGACATAATGGGCGTTGAAGTGGGAGAAACACTTCCTTACCGGCCCGTGGTGCACTGCGGCGCCCATTACGACGACCGTCTGGGAAGAAATGAATACCGTGGCGAGATGGGCTGCTCGGCTGCCAACCTGGTGACAGATGTTCAGGGGTGTACATACGGCTGCCTGGGTTTTGGTGACTGCACCCGGGTTTGCGAATTCGATGCCATCCATGTAATCGAAGGTCTGGCAACGGTGGATTACGAAAAATGCGTTGGGTGCGGTGCCTGCGCGAAAGCATGCCCGCGAAACATCATCAGCATCACCCCTTTCAAGGCCGAACGGATGCTGGCAGTAACCTGCACCAACAAGGACAAGGGTAAAGACGTCATCAGCGTCTGCAATGTCGGATGCATCGGATGCGGTGCCTGTGCCAGAACTTCCAGTCTTTTTACCATTGAAAACAATCTTTCCACCATCAACTACGATGACTATACACCGGAATGTTCCATGGAAGTTCTAGAAGCATGTGAAAAATGCAAGCGGCAACGTCTTGTATTTGTGGGCAAACCTTCTCCAAGAGAGTTGGAAAAAGCCGAAACTTTAGAGGCGCCGGAGATAGTGGTTCCCGATTTTAAAACCACAGTGGACGATACCGAATGGCGGGGTTAGGTCATTTTTTTTACCATGATCTGGTATTGTGAAAAGGAGGAAGCAACTTGGCAGTCATTCGAAGAAAAATATTGATCGCCGTTGACGGATCGGATCAAGCCCTGGAAGCTGTCCGCTATATCAGCATGATTGTTCCTCCCGACCTGACGGAGGTGGTGCTTCTCAGCGTCGGTACCGGTTTCCCGGAAGTCTATTGGGAAATGAACCGCAATCCCCTTTATCAATCAAAAAAGGTGAAGGTGGAAAAATGGCTTGCCGACAACCAACTGGTCCTGGGCGAATTCAAAGAAAAAGCGTTTAAGATTCTATCCGATGCCGGTTTTCCGGAAGAGGCTGTTACCGTTAAAACCCAGACCAAGAAAACCAACATACTAAAAGATATCGTTCAGGAATCGTATCAGGGCTACCAGGCTCTGGTGGTGGGGCGGTCCGGTATCAGCCGGCTGAAGGATTTCGTTGTGAGAAGCATGGCTTTCAAGCTGATCGAAAATGTCAGACATATCCCCATCATCGTGGTCGGCGGCAAACCTGCATCCAAAAAAATTCTCATCGCGCTGGATGAATCCATCGAGGCCATGCGGGCCACCACCTGCATCGGTGACCTGGCACGAGCGCGGGGTCTGGAAGTCTCTCTCTTTCACGTATTCAACGACCAGAACCTGTCACCCATCTCCAACAACGGAATAGCAGGAGAATTGGACCAAGAAACCGTACTGAAATACAATCAAAACAGTTTCCGACCCACCATGGACGAAGCGGTTAAACGCCTTGTAAAAGCCGGCATGATTAAAAAGAATATATCGGTCGATTTTTTGTTTCACCAGGGCAACCCCATACAGAGAATTATCGACACGGCTGTGGAAGGCAACTACGGGACCATTGTCGTAGGCCGTCGAGAGGCTGTCAGTTTTATGGGAGTCATGCTCCACGGGCGCGTTAGCAATAAACTGATTTCCTCGACATGCGATGTCGCCGTCTGGGTCGCCAGTTAGCCCGGAAGTTTCACGAATTTGATCTGCTCCGGTACAAGGCAATTCAGCCAGAAGCTGTAGTCATTTACTGCGAGGGTTGAATAACACCATAGACTCAACCAACCCAAGGAACGCAGTAAAGAATCCTGGCCCAGAGGACCAGACATTGATTTCACCCCACAGGGGTGTTGCCTAAGATAAAATCTCAACGGAACATTGGAATGATGGAAAAATGGAATAATGGGGGATGCCAAGACAGATTGCCAGAGGTCAGAAATCAG
>QMMS01000147.1 GCA_003647375.1 Deltaproteobacteria bacterium | reverse complement strand
GATTTGCATTGGATACCAACAGCGCTTCCAGTGAATAGGCACTCTCGGCATCCGGCAGGCGATTCAGCAATGAGGATGTCAGTGGATATTTACCGGCGCCGGCACCATCGATCCGTTGGGCTGTCAAACCGTTTTCGGCAACATCGTCCATCTCAGCGTCAGGCCAATCAATGTAATCCGGTTTCGGAACCGCCACTACACCTCCAGGCCGATTGATATTTCCCACCAGGGCATTCAAAGCATGTATCGCCATGGTTTCATTCAGGGCAAACGGTTCATCGCCCTGACCTCTTCCGCAAATTGCCAATGGACGGGCAGCCCCTGCAAACTGCTTGGCCAGTTTTTGAATCATGGCCGCCGGAACACCGGTTATTGCCGTGACTTTGTCCGGTGTGTAATCTTCCATGACCAGGGCTTTCCAACCGGAAAACCCGCCGGCATGCTGTTCGACAAAATTGCTGTCGTAAAGGCCATCGTTAATCATGACATGCATGATTCCCATGGCCAAAGCGGCTTCCGTTCCAGGCTTGATGGCAATCCATTGATCTGACTTGGCTGCCGTATTAGACAGACGCGGTTCGATCTGAACAGTTTCGATACCGCTCTCCTTCCATCCGCTGTTGGCCTTGAACATCCTCACCGGAGAGCCCCAGCCCTCGATAAGGCCACTGCCAAAGCTTAAAATAAAATCCGCATTTTCAAGGTCGTACCCTACCATGGCATCGGACCCGTGCATGATTTTCATGGTAAGTTGGAGGGAGTCCTGCAGGGACGGAACCGTCATTACGTTGGGTGATCCGTAGGCCGTCATCAGGCGTTTGAAAAGCTCAGGAACGGTGCCGTATCGGTTCCCCGAAATACATCCGACTTTTTGCGGCTGGCCATTCTCCCTCAATTCGGACAGCTTGCTCACAACTTGGCCAATGGCATCATCCCAGGAGATGGGTTCCCATCTGCCGCTGCCCCTGCTGCCGGTCCTTTTCATGGGTCTGGTCACACGGTTGGGATTGTAAAGAAGTTGCAGCCCGGACAGACCCAGCACACACACACCACCGTCATTGACAGGATGACCTGTCTGACCTTCAATCTTGACGGTTCTGTCTTCGATCATTCGTACGGTAATGCCGCAGCCACCAGGACAAAGGGTGCACGCAGATGATTCATAAAATGTTTCGCCTTTTGCAATGACAGGTGTCCAGGGCCAATTCTGTGACCAGATGGAACTGTCGTCGGTCATTTTCCAGGGCAACGGTGTCAACGCTGTTCCGGCTGCGCCGCCGATTACCAAGGACAAAAAACATCTTCTGTCAATTTTCATAGATTTTCCCCTAAATTGAAAAAGGAATCTTTATCGTCATCAATTGATATCCCTGCCACACGAGGTCGAATGGACCGCAAACTATTTGTGGCATACGAAACATCCGCCCTTTTCGGTTTGGACACTCCCCTGGCGTACATTCTCTTTGACGTGGCACTCTGAGCAATCATCCATTTTCATCCGATCCCATGTGTTCTTTTTCAGGCCGATCATATTTTTACCCCAGAGATCGCGGCTGTAACCCGTGATACGGTTTTCTTCATACACTTTCATGTGATCGGATTCTCCTACATCCCCATGGCACGTTTCACAGGCCATTTCTGCCGTAAGGACATGGGCGGCATGTGGAAAATAAACACAGGCGGGTTGCCTGGAATAGACCAGCCAGGGGATTTCTCTCTCCGGTGTCACATATTCCTCGATGAGCTTCTCTTCGGCCTCGCTTTCTCCCAGTGCCTCTTCATGGCACTCCATACAGCTTTCCAGGGTCGGAATCCCTGCAAAAGAACCGTCCTCACGAAAATAGTGACAACTTTCACAGCCATCACTCACTTCAGCTTGATGGAGAACATGGTTGAATTCAACTGGCTGGTGCTTCTGGGAATACAACAGTTTTGGGAAGATGCCCCAACCGACAACGAGGCTTACTGCGAAACCGATGATAAAAAATAAGATAACGGGTCCGGCGGGTCCTTCGGTCTCCTTGACGTCGACCGCAGTGGTTCGATCCTCTTGTTTGCTCATGAAAACTCCGTTGAATCTGTGGTTAAACATCGAAGCAAGGCTCTCAAGACAAACCTAAATTGAACATTTCCATAGATTGAAACGCTCACTTTAGGGCAACGTTATTTGAGCCCGTGGGTTTGGATAGGGTGGGAGGAACCATGGGCCAAAATAACCTGCGATCTAGTACATAGTGTACCTTTTTTTGTCAAGGGAAAATCAGTCCACAACGGTGGGGAGAGCCTCGATAAAAGCAGCGCTGTCATTGACCAAAAATCGCTTTGAAAGCGTTTCCAGGTCCTCAGGTGTAATGCCGGCATAATCGGAGACGATGGATCGACTCCATTCGATTTTCTCGGGGTTTCGCTTGGAACCTACAAGAACCGTTTTCAGCCAGTACCCGTTCCGCTGCCGCATATCCTTAATGCTGTTCAGAGTGGGCCCCAGACTCCGTTTGATCTCGTCCGTTGATATCTCACTCAGGGACAGGTCTTCGGCAATTTTTTGAATCTCGTCAACAACCAACCGGGCCCTGGCCGGAATGACCTCGACAACGACATTGAAAACACCAAAACCGTCATGTATACGGCTGGCCATGTTATAGGCAAAAGGCGAATAAGCCTCTCCAAGCTTTTCCCGAATTTGAATCCGCATCCTTTCCGAAAACACATCTGCCAAAACATTCAGTCGACGGGTTTTATGGATATCCCATATGTCGTCGGTGGCATAGGAAACATACACCAGTCCATTGGGTATTTTGGTATCGACAGCTACGCGAAGGTGCTTCCCTGAGGGGAAAACAGGGCCGCCGGTTCTTTCATGGTGAAACTTTTTTGCGGGCGGCAACATGCCGAAATATTGAGCGGCCAGTTCGATAACACTATCGACATCAAAATCACCCACAACCGAAAGTTCATAATCAGAGCCGGACAGGGCCCTGCCGATCCAGTTGCGTACGTCATTTAGACGCAGTTTTTTGAACGCATTATGGGAGGGGAGCCCAAAACGACTGTCCCCGCCGGCCAGAAATCTTTTACCCTGAAGGGTTATAACACCTTCCAGGGTGTGTGAAATCTCTTTATATTGACTATCGAACTGGCTCATCACCAGGTCAAATGCCTCTTCCCTGAAACCGGGGTCCTTGATGTTCGCATACAAAAGCTGGAACAACAGGGGTAATTCCTGTGGGATGGATTCCCCATTCAGCATAAACATGGCCTCATCGATACCGAAAACAACCTGACTCTGCTTTCCAGCCAGCGCGGTTTCGAGGGCGTTCCTGTCAAGAGACCCCAGTCCACTTTCATTCAACACAGCCATGGCAAGTTCGGTAAGACCGGCAAGTTCCGGAGGTTCGCTGAACCTTCCTTTCCCGAAAGACAATGTCGCCAGTATCTCATCATCCTTGTAATCGGTCTTTTTGAGATTTAATCGAAATCCATTCTCAAAATCGATCTGGACGATATTCAGGTCATCGTGGATTGTTTTCTTGATAATACGGCCCATCCCGACAGGTTCCGGCAGGTACGGGAAATGAATATTCTGCTTTTCCGTCAATGGTGAGATGCTTTTCTGAATACTCTCCCGGTATGACTGCAGGATGACTGACGCCGGTTCAATTCCCTCCTGGGACAAATCGGCATTCCCGGTAACCTGTATCAATCGATGATGTTGGGCCCAGGTTTCTCGAAAAGCACGATTTATGTCATCAATTGTCAGGGATGCCACAAAAGGTACCATCAGGTCCTTTTCATCCGTAGGTGAAAGCATGACACGGTTTGAATTGAGCGCCCCCATCATCCGGCGGGCCAGTGCCTTACTGTCCCTTGTTCCCTTTTGGCTGTCTGCCTGTTCAAGATTCGAAATAACATCCTTTTTCACCCTTTCCAGTTCCGACGCTGAAAAACCGTAGGCCAGGGCTTGTCTTAAGTTCTGCTCTAAAAATCCCAGAAGTGCTTTCCATTCATCGGGAGCGCCGTCGGCCGATATCATGGCATAGGCTATCTGTTTTACAAACAGACCCGAACCGATCCCAGCGGAGGTACCGGGAGTCTTGGGTGTGCCGATGCGTGCGTCCAGTCGATTTTGCACGATCTGGTCGGCAATACGCTTTTTGATACGCCCTTTACGGAACGCCAGACTATCCGGCCTTAACGGCTCCTTGCTCAAAACCTCGATGGTCACCGTCGTGTTTCCGGCTTCCGCTTCATGGTGATGAAACACCTGAACACCTTTGTGTTGGACATCGCCAAATTCGATTTCCGGCATTGCCGCCGCTCTAGGGGAAAAGGATGCAAAATATTCCGAAATCAGGGCCGATGCCATGTCCATGTCAAAAGCACCCACAGCCACCAGTATCATCGTTTCCGGTCGGTACCACATATCGTAGTACGCCTTTAGATCTGCCTGCGTTGCCTCCTGGATAACCTCCTCTTTGCCAATGGGAAGCCGTCGGGTAATTCGGGCATCGGGCAGTTCAAACATGAGTCCCGAAACAAATGTACGGTATGAGGCCGAATCCCTCTGACGTTTTTCCGCCAGAATGATTTTGCGTTCCCGTTCTATCTCCGATTCCAGGAGCAGCGCCCCTTTGGCATAATCCTGCATCACAAGAAGGCCTTTTCGAAAATTTTCTTCATGACCATCCGGCAGAAAGATATCGTACACAGTTTCGAAAAAACCGGTATGGGCGTTGGCATCAGCCCCGAATTGCATGCCGATGCTTTGAAAATATTTTACCAATTCACCCGGCTTGAAATGTTCCGACCCGTTGAAGAGCATGTGCTCCAGAAAGTGGGCCAGGCCTTGCTGGCTATCTGTCTCATTGGCGGAACCCGCCTGAATGTTCAGGTGCACACTCACCCGGTCCTTGGGGTTCTGGTTCTGCATCAGCACATACCGGAACCCGTTGTCGAGCCGGCCGAAAACCATTTCAGGGTCCAATGGCAAATCACTTTTTTCATGCGGCCAGACAGACTGTGGTAACGCAATGGCACTTTGCTGTGCTGCCATGAGGGTAATGGCATCATAAGGACCGAATAGTCCGAAAAATCCGACCAACAAAATAATGGCAAATATTATTTTACGCATACGACCATCCTTGCATCTCGTTCTATAGTTAGTGCCCATCCACAAATGATCTTTTTCCGCGATATCGGCGTTGGACGCCATGATCTTGCGCAAAAATCCTCATTTCTGGACGGACACTAGTTCCTAAATTGAGCGATTGTCGAGGTTGCCGTAGCTACAAGGAAGACGCTGTTCCGCTCTTGTCTGGGCGTAGCTCGAAGAGCGAAGACCGAATAGTGAACTATACGGTATGGCATCTGACGCCGTAGATGCGGTAAGATCGGCAATCGCAAAGCGATTTTATTTTGACATTCGCGTATGCCTTCGTCTATAAGCTGTTACAACTTTTATTAAGTTAAGCCTTATGAGCCAAAAATCAATGATTGCATATAAAGATGTTCTCAATCAGCCCCAGTATGAGGCTGTTTCATTCAATGACGGTCCCCTTCTCGTTATAGCAGGAGCAGGGAGCGGAAAAACCCGGACATTGACCTACCGTGTCGCCAGAATGGTACAAGATGGTATTCCCCCCGCGTCCATTCTGCTGCTGACGTTCACGCGAAGGGCCTCTCAGGAAATGCTGAAGCGGGCTTCCGACCTCCAGGACAACCGATGCGAAGGCGTATCAGGCGGAACTTTTCACTCGTTTGCCAATGCCGTTCTGCGTAGATATGCTTCCTGTATCGGGCTGAGCAACGCCTTTACCATCATCGATCGTGTGGATATGGAAAATCTGATCAGTATCCTCAAAAAGGAATCGGGTGCCGGATTGAAAGATCGCTCGTTTCCTAAAAATCGAACGCTTGCCGGCATTTTCAGCGCTTCCGTAAACAAGGTTCTATCCGTGGATGATATCATCTATGAAGACCATCCTCACCTGAAACAGCACATGGATGCAATGGTGAATCTTCACAACGATTATCAGCAATATAAATCCGGTCACAGCCTCCTGGATTATGACGACCTTCTCATCTGTCTACACCGGCTCCTGAGCGAAGATGCAGACATCCGGGATCGACTGGCATCCACGTATCAATACCTTATGGTGGACGAATACCAGGACACCAACCAGGTTCAAGCTGAAATTCTGTATCTTTTGACCCAGCAACACCAAAACATCATGGTGGTGGGTGATGATTCCCAGAGTATTTATGCTTTCAGAGGCGCCGCCATCGAAAATATTCTTTCATTTCCGAACAGATACCCGGATACGACCATCATTCGTCTGGAGGAAAACTACAGAAGTGTTCAACCGGTATTAACCCTTACCAACACCATCATCGACAGGGCATCCCAGAAATACACCAAAACCCTTTTTTCCACCATAGAGGGAAACGATCTGCCGGTTCTGGTTCGATCCGGTAGTGAAAACAGTCAATCCAGGTTTGTAATCGACAAAATAAAAGACTTGTCTCTGCAGGGTGTTCGATTGAATGAAATCGCTATCCTTTTCAGGGCAGGCTTTCATTCATTTGATCTCGAAATCGAACTGAGCAGGGAAGCCTTTCCGTTCATCAAGGTGGGTGGCTTTAAATTTATGGATTCGGCACATATCAAGGATGTCCTGGCTCATTTAAAGGTGGTTTACAATGCCGCAGACACTATCAGCTGGTATCGAATCCTTCTGCTCCTGGATCGTATCGGGCCCAAAAGCGCCAAAGATATTTTCAAGGCCATTCAAGAGCAGCGAAATGGCGTTAAAGGCCTTCAAACTGCGGCGTTGAGCGACCGGGTTTCAAAACAGGTGGCGGACCTGGCAAAGCTCCTTGCCGCGATGGATCCTGGCCGGATGTCCGTATCCACCCTGGGAGAAGCGGTCTTGTCCCACTACCTGCCGGTCCTGAAAAAAAAATACGACGACCACCCCAAACGCGCCAGAGACCTTGAGCAGTTGCTGGCCATTATGGAACGGTACCAAAGCCTGGAATCGTTCCTGACAGATATGGCCATTGAGCCGCCGACCACCGCCGTGGATGAAACATTTTCCATGACAATCCCGGAAGATCAGCGCCTCACCCTTTCCACTATCCATTCGGCCAAAGGGCTTGAATGGCATACGGTCTTTATCATCTGGGCGCTGGACGGCAGATTTCCCTCAGCCCATGCCATCAACAAGGGGGAAGAGTTGGAAGAGGAATTGAGGTTGATGTACGTGGCTGCAACACGGGCAAAAGAAAACCTGTTCATCACCTACCCGGGCCAGCTCTTTGACCGGATATCAGGTTCATTTCTGAATCGCCCGTCAAGATTTCTCGATGGAATTCCTCTGGATGTATTGGCGAGGGAGACAGTGTATTAACTGAAGGGTTCAAGGGGTCGAGGGGGATACAAGGGTCGGAGGGTGGCTGACAGCTATCAGCGAAGGGCACCTAACAGCCTACAGCCTAAACTGCTAAAAAGCCACTAATGGGCCGAGGGACTATCTGTTCATTGTGTTTGTTGAGTTTGTTGTGTTTATAGGGTTGTTCTCCGTTCAGGGTAGCTGGCTATTGAGGTCGACCAATAACCGTCCGCAACTCAATAAACACAATAAACCCAAGTAACCCAACAAACCATAAAATTGCCCAGCGATTTTATTCAGAGAAATAAACAGCTTCATACACCTCGATCTCCGTTTCCGGATCCTGCCAGCAGTCTCCGTGCAGACCCGCTTTTTCGCACAGGTGCCTTAAAAAAAGTTCCGGGTCGGGGAGTTGATCCCAGACCTGGGGCAAAAATGTGGAACTCCGCCAGCCGCTGGACAGGATTACCCCATGAATGCCGGGCCTTAGCTGACGCTTGAGGTCTTCAGAATCTTTAAATATCAGCTTTTGGGGTACGGTGAGGACACTGACTTCCAGATCGATTTCTGGAAGCTCTTCGATACGCAGGGACGAAAACCGTGGATCCTTGAAGGCGGCATTGATGGCATTTTCTTCCACGCCTTTTACCAGGGATTGCACCGGTTCGATGGTCCCGATACAGCCCCTCAAGGCGCCTTTTTTGTGAAGCGTCACAAAGCAGCCACCTTTTTTCATTACCGCTTCCGAGACATCATCCGGCAGGGCTTCTTTTTGACCCGTGTCCAGCGCCGCCTCGATAACGGATCGGGCCAGCCGCACCAGAAAAGCTTTATCTTTTTGGGTAAGGTTTGCCATTATCACGCTCGAAAAAAAGCGAACCATATGTAAATCACAAATGCCACCCAGGCAAGAATACAGATGATATAACTGCCCCAGTTCGTATTTCTGGTGGCCATACCATGCTTGTCGACTCTACCGACCCTTACTTTGCATGATGGACATTTTAAAGCATCCAGGGGGATATAGGTATAGCATTCGGGGCATTTTTTGATGATATGTGATTGTTCTGCACTGGTGTCACGTTTTGATTTCGCCATACCGTCACCCATCCCTCATCCACCTAAAAGCAGTATCCCTGAACGGCACTGCCGCTGTGTTATTGAAGAACCCTGCAACAAGCTACGGGGAATACGCTCGCTATTTCGGTTCAAACCCCTCTTGAATTGTAATTTCACTTTTTTTACGCATCTCTGACAGCCATGAATTAAAGGCTTTCAATTTCTTTTGATTGCTCAGGGTCTCCTGGAGCAGTTTCTTTTCTTTATCAAATCCCTGCGGATCCGGTAATCTTCGATCTTTGAGACGAATAACATAGAACCCGTTTTTCCCCCTGACAATATCCTCCGAAAGCGGTTGAGCCAATGAAAGTGTAAAGGCCTTCTGGGAAATCTCGCTTTCCCAGCCAATGCCCTTTATCTGGTCATTGCGCTTGAAATAGTCGGTGGTTTTAAAGGCAACTCCCATGTCGGATCCGGTGTTACCGGCAGTTGTGCCGCTTTTCAGCACAGCCAGGAGCGCTTTTGCCTCTTCCTCCGCCACGGCAGCCTGTTTTTCTTTCATCAGGTCCCTGGTAACAGCTTCCTTTACAGACCCCAGCTCCGGTATCTTCCCGGGAATGGATTCAACGACCTGAAGAATGTAAAACCCATCATCAAAATCCTGTATCTCGCTGATCTGATTCAAGGAAAGAGCGAAGGCCGCATCGGCAAACGCTTTCCGGTTTTTGATGTTTTTTTCAGGCCCCACCATGGAAAAAAGCCCCGTGGTCTTGACCTCCAGGCTCATTTCTTTTCCAACTCCGGCAAGCTGGTCCCCCTCCAGGGTCGTTTCGTAAAACGCCTCTGCCTTGTCATAGGCCAGGGTTTTTGCCTGATCGTCCGTAAGGGTCGCCCGAATGGTCTTTTTAGCTTCTTCCAGGGGCTGGACCGATGCCTCGTTGACCTTCTCCACTTTTATCAAATGCCACCCGAATTGGGTTCGCACCGGCTCGCTCACCTCGCCCTGTTTCATGGAAAACGCCTTTTCAGAAAATGGTGCCACCATATCTTCTTTCTTAAAAGCACCTAATTGACCGCCATTTTCTTTAGATGGCCCTTCGGAGTATTGTTTGGCCATGGATGCAAAATCTTCTCCTTTTCGAACCCGTCCAAGGACATCTTCGGCTTTGGCCTTCGCCGCATCAATCGCTTCCTTGGGTGCTTCGGCATCTACCTTGAAGAGGATGTGCCTGGCTTCAACCGTTTTTGGTGTCGCGAATTTTTCTCGATTGTCAAAATAATAGATTTCTATGTCTTCCGCGGAAATTTGAACCTCAGCTTTGTGGTCTTGCGGATCAAAATGAAGATACTGAACCTTCAACAGGGGATCGGTCTTGTAAGATTCATTATGGCTGTTGAAATACGTCTCCAGGACTTCGTCAGTCAGCTCGATCTCCTGATATGTACCTGGATCGAAAAGAACATAATCGATGGACACCGTTACGTTTTTCCAGTCATAATATTCTCTCAGCTCGTTTTCCGATACCTGGAAGTTGTTGAAAAGATAGGTGCGCAGCTTTTCGATAAGCAGTCTTGCCTTTTGGGCCGATTCAAAACCTTCGGGCGTCATCCGGTTGTAGTTCAAAACAGTCGTATAGAGACGGCTGTCGAACACGCCATTGGTTTGAAAAGAGCTGATATTTTGGATGACTCTGACAACCTCTTCATCCGTTACCCTGAAATTGAGCCTTGCCACTTCCTGCATCAGGAGTCGTTGCTCAATTAACTGGTCCAGTGCCTGCTGATCCAACTGAAGCATCTGCAGCACCTCTTCGTTCAGGTTGTCGCCAAACCTTTGTCGCATCTGTTCCAGCAGGTTGTTGTATGTGGACCGGTATTCCTCAAGAGAGATGGCTTCACCATTGACACTCGCAATAACATTGGATTTTCGGTTTCGAAAACTCCCAACTCCCCAGAAAACAAATACAATCACGATGGCCCCGAGGATAATTTTTATTAGCCAGCTCGTGGCGTAATCTCGCATTAATCTAAGCATTCTTGTTTACCTCTTTAAACAATT
>QMMS01000146.1 GCA_003647375.1 Deltaproteobacteria bacterium | reverse complement strand
TTATGGCAATAAAATCGTTGCACGATTTTATCATACGCGACGTTGTCGCTCTTTACTTTAGTAGTTAGTATCCGTCCAGAAATGAGGATTTTTGCGTGAGATCAAGGCGGACGACAGATTTAATCCGGAGTAATAGCGTGCTATTTTGAGGAGTTAAATCATGGCGTCCAACGCCGATATCACGGAAAAAGACCATTTGTGGATGGGCACTAGATAGGAAACACCATGGTCCATGCACTGAGACATATTTCGATCAGAATATGGCTGACCATTCTGGTTGGAAGCCTCGCAGCACTGGCCGCTTTACCGGCAATTCAAATGCCATTGGGACTCGAATGGGCATTTGCCCTGGCAGCCCCTGTTTTTGTGGCAGTGTTCTTTGCCATCGGCTGGCTGTTCAACAGGTTTGGGCTGAATCGGGTTCAACACCTTATCAACGAAGCCTCTGTCTGGGAGAGAGCCGGGAAAGCGTCCCAAGCGGAAAAACTGCTCCGCAAAGCCGTTGCCGTATTTGACAGCTTCCTCATCTCGCCGTTCAACAAGGAGAAACGTGCCTGCGGGTTGACCGGGCACATGGCCCGTTTCTACCTGACGCAGACGAAAATCAGCCCCGAAGCCGAGGACGCCATCGTGACCTACCTGAAAATGCGCCCGGAAGACCAGGCGGTTGCCGAGGCGTGGCTGCAACGGCTCGAAAACAAAGACCGAGACCAAAAAGAGATTGAAGATCTGCTTTACTCCCTCGGAAAAACTCAGAGCGCCAACCCCACGATTCAGGCATCGATTGCCCGACGCTATATTTCCACCGGGCGAACCGATTTTCAAGCACTGCAGACTTATCGCCGTTTCATCGAAAACAACAAGGCTATTGATGGACGCATCATCATCCACATGGCTGAGTTGCTCTTTAAAAAAAGACGCACGGAACCATGGGCCCTGCAAGCCTATCTGACAGCATATAAGTTGGACAGGAAAAGGCGTCATCTCATCCATGGCCTTGCTGCCTGTTTGCACGGGACACATGCAGACAGTACCGATTCAGCTTCTTTCAAGGAAGCCAGTGCATTACTTTCGAAAATCGACAAAACCTCGCTGGTGAAATGGTTGCGAAATTCAAGTCCGCTGCCCCCCCAGCGGAAAAACTTGATACACACCCAAAAACCAGCATTGTGAAAACATTGGCCACTGCCACGCTATGGGCCACCCGGACATTGACCACCGGCATTGTGTCTGCGATGACGTTATCCGCCGGAATGCTCACGACTACGTATGGACGCATCCGGGGTTTCCATGCATTAAGACCGGTACTCAGGTGGGCTGCCCTATGCCTGGCCGGTGCAGGCCTCATAATACTGGTTATCAATACGGCGACCCACTTGATGCAAAACAGACCGGAACCCGAAGAAATCAAAGCACTTCCGACCGTGGTGGTCACCGACCCCTATACCCTCCAGGTTGCCGCCTATCTCAAAACCGAACATGCAGATAAATATGTTGCGCAACTGAAAAGTATGGGCCTGGATGCCTACTGGACAAAAGCTCAGGGCGCCAAGAGCAAATGGTATCAGGTCAGACTGTCCCACTTTGCCGACAAGGCCTCTGCACGGGCCTACGGCGATTCCTTGAAAGCCAAGGGCATCATCGATGATTTTTATGTGGCCAATTACCAACGTCCCTGATCTGGTTTTCCATTGCAATAGTGTTTAATAATTGACATATTTTCCCTAATAAAATCGTAGTCCGAACATTTCATGAAATATTCGGACTACGATTTTATTTGACACCTCCTCTCACCTTGCGTTAACCTTCGTGCCCTATATGGTTAACTAAAATAATATTATGTCTTTTTGGAGCATTTTATTAAATGAAGCCTCAACTACTCAAAATACTTCGCGAAAATAAAGATTTTGTTTCCGGCGAAGCTCTCAGTAAGCATCTGGGTGTCTCCCGGGTGGCCATCTGGAAACATATTCAGAAACTCCAAGCGTGCGGATACGACATCCATTCCAGTCCCAAGGGATATCGTCTTGTCCAATCTCCTGATACCCCTTTTCCCTGGGAACTGCCTGAAAGAGAATCCCGTATACATTTTTTTGATACAGCAAGTTCAACCATGGATATTGCCAGGGAACTTGCCAGAAAGGGCTGCCCGGATTTTACCGTCGTGATTGCCGAAACCCAGACCCGCGGCCGAGGCAGAATGGACCGCAACTGGATATCACCAGAAGGCGGGCTCTATTTTACCCTGGTGCTGAGGCCTCACATACCACCGGTGATGAGCCCCCTGGTCAATTTCGGTGCGGCATTTGTTCTGGCCCGGACACTCCAGGAATTCTGTGGTGTTGATGCCCGTGTCAAATGGCCGAACGATATCCTGATACACGGCAGGAAGGTGTCTGGAATGCTGTCTGAAATGGAGGCCGCAGGCGACCAGGTCTCGTTTGTCAATATCGGTATCGGTATCAACATGAACAACGACCTGCCTCCTGACCTGCCATTCGCAACATCCATCAAGAATATCTCCGGAAAAACCTGTTCCAGAAAAGCGTTTCTATCTGAATTCCTGGATCGCCTGGAAAACAGGATCCACCAGCCGGATCTGCCTACCGTCATTGCGGAATGGAAAACCTGTACCGCCACCCTGGGACAGCAGGTCAGGATCGTCTCGCATCAGGGTGTTACAGAAGGAAAGGCCCTGGATGTGGACCCAAACGGTGCACTGGTTGTGCGCACGGCAGACGGAAGTCTGAAGAAAATCTATTACGGAGACTGTTTTCACACATGAACCAACTTCGAATGACCGCCTATGCCTCCCTTCTGGCAGCCTTGACAGCAGTCGGCGCCTACATTGCCATACCCATCGGACCGGTGCCCATTGTTCTCCAAAACCTGTTTGTCTACCTGACCGGCCTGCTCCTGGGCAGCCGATGGGGTATGATGGGAATCGCTGCATACCTGCTGGCAGGTGCGGTGGGTCTTCCGGTGTTCGCCGGTGGCAAAGGTGGAATAGGTCATCTGGTTGGTCCCACCGGTGGTTATCTTCTTGGATTCCTGCCTGCCGTAGCCATCATCGGCATCGTCACGGAAAAGACCGGGGGAAAAATCCTGTTCGGGATCGCAGCCCTGATCGCGGCAACTGCCGTCATCTATGCCTGTGGGATTACCTGGCTGAGTATCGTTACCGGCATGACAGTCGTCCAGTCGTTGCTCGTGGGAATGGTTCCTTTTCTCATCGGTGATGCCGTAAAGATAGCGGCAGCCCTTTTCATTGCCAGGTCCCTGCGGCCGATGATAAAATTGTAGATATCTGGGTCCTAAGGGCCCGGCACTGATTCAACCCTATAAGGGATTAATATTATGCACATTCAGCGTGTGATAAATTCTAAATTCTAAATTCAAATATCGAAATACGAAACAAATCCAAATATCAAATGCTCAAATGATTCAAACATAGTGCTTGAACTTGCATCTCCAAGGTCTTGTTTTGATCATTCGAATTTGGTTCATTAGGTATTGTTTAGGATTTCGAATTTTGTGCTTCGGATTAAAACCTTGTGCCAAATACATTTTTCCATTTATCCATCATTCCATTGTTCCTGCTGAGTTTTTGGCTGGCATAGTCAACAACGAATATAGTGAGTCAAACGCCTTATGATTCAAAATCACTCAACGTCCAAAACAACCCAGTCAGCCCGGCAGGAGATCATCTCCATCGAGCACCTGTCCCATCGGTTCTCAGATCAGTGTGTAGGTCTCGATGATGTCACCCTCACCATCTGTTCAGGGGAATTCGTAATACTTGCAGGGCCCAACGGGTCCGGCAAGTCGACACTTCTGAAACACCTGAACGGCATTCTCTCCCCCTCGGAAGGAACCATCCTCTTGAAAGGCTGTCCCGTTTCAGAGGATCTTCAGCGGGCGCGTCGATTGGTAGGTATGGTCTTTCAGGATGCCGACAGCCAGATCGTGGGAGAAACAGTCTGGGAGGATACCGCCTTCGGCCCTCAAAATCTTTCCTTTAAAAAATCAATCATTCAAGAAAAAGTACAGACAGCCCTGGAGACGGTAGGGATGGCGCACCTGGCAGAAAAACCGCCCTATCTCCTTTCCGGCGGTGAGAAACGGCGGCTCGCCATCGCAGGAGTACTGGCCATGGGCCCACAGATAATCGCTTTTGACGAGCCTTTTTCAAATCTTGATTTCCCGGGCACCTGCCAGGTTTTGGAACAGATGATTCACCTGCAGCAAAACGGGCACACACTTATCGTGGCCACCCATGAACTCGACAGGGTGTATCACTTGGCCGACCGGCTGATCATCATGCAAAATGGCAGGATAGTGAAAGATGGAGCGCCCAAAGCCGTTCTGGCCGATGCCGACGGTTTCGGTCTCAAGCTGCCTTTCATGGAGGCTTCTGCTCCGGGAAAGTGTCCATGGCAACCCTGACCCCCTTTCATTACCGCCACGGAGACTCGATCCTGCATGTCCTCGATGCACGGTTTAAAATCGTGTTGATGGTAATGTTCAGCCTGTCCATCCTCGATGCATCATTTCCGGGGCTTTTCGGCTTGACGCTGTTGCTGGCACTTCTCTTCCTGCACGCCCGGATACCCATCACATCCGTGATCGCAGATCTGCGTTATTTTTTTATTTTGCTGCTGGTTGTGTTCATTCTCAGGCTCATTTCAACCGAAGGTGATCTCCTTGTCAAGATGCCATGGATTACCATATCCAAACAAGGTTTGATGGAAGGCACCATGGTGTGCTGGCGGCTACTGATCGTGGTTTTGCTGGGTTTCCTCTTTATTTCATCCACCCGTATTTCGGCCGTCAAAAAGTCTGTACAGCAGCTCCTGGCCCCTGTTCCCTTCATACCCGAGAAACGCATGGCAACCATGATGGGATTGATTGTACGCTTCATACCGGTCATCTTTCAAAAAACACGTGATATTTCTGAAGCCCAGAAAGCCCGCTGTGTGGAGCTCCGAAAAAATCCCCTCTATCGGGTCGAAGCCTTTGTCATGCCGCTGATGCGCGGCGTATTTCAGGACGCAGACAAACTTGCCATGGCTATGGTCGCAAGATGCTACGATGAAAACCAGTCTGTAGAAACCCCGGCAGCCCGAAAAAGCGACTGGCTGGTGCTGGCATCGGGAGGGCTATTCTGTTTTCTTCTCCAAGTCATTTGATATTTTAAATCGTTCATAGGATTTTATTTCAATTCCCGGCTGGCCATTGACACCTTCTCCACCCTATAATAAAGTCACTGCTGGAAAGATGGTTAATGTCATAAATACCATATCATTTTGAATAGTTGTATAATTTTAAGGGAGTAGAACCCATTGAAGATCATTATCGTCGGGGCTGGTGAGGTAGGATTTCACATTGCCGGTCGTCTTGCCCTGGAAAATAAGGATGTGGTACTCATCGACAAGGATATGGACTCGATTCGCCGCGTCACCGACCACATCGATGTCCAGACCATCCATGGATCCGGTAGCAACCCTGCCGTTCTAGATGAAGCCGGCATTCGAGGAGCCGAAATATTGCTGGCCGTCACGGACAGTGACGAAACGAACCTTGTGGCCTGCCTTGCCGCTCATATCATTTCACCCAACACCAAGAAACTGGCCCGCCTTCGCGATGCCGCTTATGATCCTTATCACCAGATATTCCGGGATAATCCGCCGCATATCGACACCATTATCAACCCGGAGATCGAAGTCGTCAACACTATCGACAGGCTTCTCAGTGTCCCGGGTGCCGTCGATGTAAGTGATTTTGAAGGTGGCCGCATCAAATTTGTCGGTGTTACCCTGAACGCAACCTCTCGCATGGCAGGGGCGGCGCTTTCTGACCTTCCCGACATCTTTGGAGATTCCCGACCCCTGATTGCCGCCATCGTTCGCAATGAAGAACTCATTGTCCCTAGCGGCAATGATCGGTTGATACCCGACGACCTGGTCTATTTTATCTGCAAACAGAATATTCTCTCCGAAACACTCGAGATGTTCGACAAACACGATGAACCCCTCAAGCGGGTTCTCATTGTCGGCGGTGGTAGAATCGGATACCGCCTGGCAGCTTTGCTGGAAAAAAAATCGATCCACACCAAAATAATCGAACAAAGCAACGATCGCTGCAATGCGCTTGCCAAGACCTTGAACAAAACGGTGGTTCTGTGCGGGGATGGATCGGATCAGGACCTTCTCAGGGAAGAAAACATCCGGGACATGGATGCCTTGGTGGCCGTGACGGATAATGAAGAGACCAACATTCTTGTTTCCCTCCTCGGCAAACGAATGGGTGCGCGAAATTCGATCACGAAAATCAGTCGCTTCAGTTATTTTCCCTTGCTGTCCACCATAGGGGTAGACCAGGTGGTCAGTACTCGGCGCTCCTCCATCAGCAGCATTCTGCAGCACATCCGAAGAGGGAAAATTCTGTCCGCCACGACCCTGAAGGGTGAGCAGGCAGAAGTACTGGAAGCCGTGGCCCTGGAAACGTCCGATATTATCGGGAAACCTATCAAAAAAGTTGCATTCCCCAAAGGCGCCCTGCTTGTCAGTGTTGTTCGCAAGGAAAACATCATCATTCCTACCGGTGACACCGTGGTGCAACCGGGTGACAAGATCATTATTTTTGCCAAAAGGCAGGCAGTTCCTAAAATCGAAAAAATTCTGACCGTCAAACTGGAATTCTTCTAATGCGCTGGCGCCTCATACTCTATGTTGTGGGGTTGCTAACCCTTTTTTTCGGTCTGACCATGGCAGCTCCCCTTGCGGTAAGCCTCTTATTCCGGGATGGCAGTGGTATCCCCATGCTACTTTCACTGGCCATCACGGTTCTGTTCGGTGCATCCATGTCCATCGGGTTCCGAGGTGCCGAAATCGCCGACATCCGCCAGCGGGAAGGCATGGCCATCGTCTTCTTCGGATGGACAGCCATGGGGCTTTTCGGCGCCCTGCCATTTTATATCGGCTGCGAAGGATTGCCCTTCACAGATGCTTTCTTCGAATCGGTATCCGGGTTTACAACCACCGGGGCATCCATATTCACCAACATCGAAAACCATGTTGAGGGAATTCTGTTCTGGCGAAGCTATATCCAGTGGCTCGGTGGTATGGGCATCATCGTACTGTCCCTGGCCGTACTCCCCTTTCTGAAGATCGGCGGCATGCAACTTTACAAGGCGGAAGTCCCCAGCCCGGTCCCTGACAAACTCAAACCCCGCATTCAAGAAACCGCCGTTACGCTATGGAAGGTGTACGTCCTGTTCACTTTTCTTCAAATTTTATTGCTTCTGGCCGGCGGCATGAATCTCTATGAAGCAGTATGCCACACATTTACCACCATGCCCACCGGCGGGTTTTCCACTAAAAATGCTTCCATTGCCCATTATAACAATGCCTATTTCGACACTGTTTTTATCCTTTTCATGCTGATGGCTGGAATCAATTTCTCTTTGCATTATCAGATGTTGAAAGGAAAACCGCTGGCAATATGGAGGGATGCCGAAGGACGTTTCTTCCTCTCTTTTTCATTGCTGTTGGTGCTGCTGGTAAGCTGGAACATCTATGGAGAAATCTATCATACTATAGGTGATGCCATCCGGTATGGGGCCTTTCAGGTGGTGTCGATCCTGACAACCACGGGGTATGCCACGGCAGATTACGAAACATGGCCGGCCATGTCCCAGTTGATACTGTTTCTGTGCATGTTCATCGGTGCGTCGGCCGGGTCTACCGGCGGCGGGGTCAAATGCCTCAGAATCATGCTCATGTTCAAGTATTGTGCCAGAGAACTCTTCTCATTGGTGCACCCCAGGTCCATAACCCATATTAAAATCAGCGGCAAGCCCATTTCGGAAGAGATTATCCGTAGCGTCATGGGGTTTCTGGCCCTCTATATCGGTCTCTTTGCCATCTGCGTCGTGATACTATCGGGCCTCGGAGTCGATTTTGTGACATCCCTGGCGGCTGTGGCCTCCTGCATCGGCAATGTCGGACCGGGGTTCGGCCTGGTCGGCCCCGCAGAAAATTATGCCGTCATCCCGACGCTGGGGAAGTGGCTCCTCATCTGGTGCATGCTCCTGGGTCGACTCGAAATTTATACCGTCATCATCCTTTTGGCGCCGGAATTTTGGCGAAAATAATCAAATAAGCGAATAATTTTTTATTGACACCTACAGAAATTACCGTTAAAGAGTATTGTTTTACACGGGCCGTTAACTCAGTTGGTAGAGTATCTGCCTTTTAAGCAGAGAGTCGCGCGTTCGAGCCGCGCACGGCCCACCAAAACAATGTTCAAACATCACGACCCCATCGTCTAGCCTGGTCCAGGACACCGGCCTTTCACGCCGGCAACAGGGGTTCAAATCCCCTTGGGGTCGCCACCCAATTAAAACAGGGACTTAGAAGCAATTCTGAGTCCCTGTTTCATTTTGCTACTCTGTAGTTCCCCACACTACACCCAACAATCACATTAATAATTGGGGAAATCCCAACCTGTCTCCGGTTGACCTTCCCTGGTATATTTGTCATTCTAATTATATCCTATCCTGTGTTCATCTCCAAAACCTTGGTGCATTGAATTTGCATCAAAGAAGCTATCTTGACAATTTAAGAATAATAAAGTATCAATAGTATACTGTCATGTAATATATGATTTTTTCTATTATTAAATAACCCCTGGAGGATAAAACAATGAAAAATAACTTTTTCAAGTATCTTTCGTATTCAAGCATAGTTGCAGTCATTATTTTACTGGGACTGCAACCTGTTCAGGCTGTGGAGGTAAAGCTTTCCGGCCAAATAAACCGTGCGGTCATGTGGGCAGATAATGGAGAAGATTCAGAAGTTTTCAATGTGGACAATGGTAATTCTTCCACCCGTTTTCGCCTTACAGGTTCCGAGGAGGTTAATGATTCCGTCAAAGTTGGTGTGGTTTGGGAAAATGAGTTTGTATCCAACGGATCCGGTAACGTGGACATCGGGCAAGAAAATGATGGCACCTCGGATTTTAATGAACGAAAAATGGAGGCTTATTTTGTGATGCCTTTCGGTAAAGTTTCAATTGGCCAGGGGGATGGTGCAGGCAACGGAACCTCCGAAGAGGACTTGTCCGGTACCAGCGTAATCATGTACTCATCAGTTGGTGATACTTCCGGGAGTATAAATTTCCGCGACGATGACGATAATAAAATTGCCACAATTGGTAGTACGCGCACCAATTTTGACGGATTAAGCCGCAACGATCGCGTGCGATACGACACGCCCAAGTTTCGAGGAGCTACACTATCGGTCAGTGGTACCAACGGTGATGCCTATGAATTGGCAGCACGTTATTCGGGAGATTTCGACAGCCTGGGAAAAATTACCGCGGCCATCGCATATGTAGATGCCAACAAGCGCAAGGATCCGGAATGGACCCAGATTGGCGGATCGGTGTCCTGGTTGCACACCTCGGGTATCAACCTGACTGTGTCCTCCGGTTCACGTGACATTGACAATACAGGCAGGGACCCTGTCAACTACTACGGCAAGCTGGGATACAAATTCGACATCCACGCCATTGCCGTTGAATATGGTGTGACTGAAGACTTGGATCAGAATAAGGACAAATCGAAAAACTACGGGTTGGCTTATGTGATGAAACCCTGGAATGGTGTTGAATTTTACGGTACTTATCGGATATTTGAACTTGACCGCGATGATACTTCAAATATAGAGGACATTCAGCAGGTCATGATAGGTACACGTGTTAAATTCTAAAATCATTTCATGGAAACTTATTATAAAAGCAAGTAACATGCTTACTCCCATGGTCTTGCTGGTGTCCATAATGATCATGGGCGTTTGGAGTTGCGCCGGCAAGCCTTTTGATCCTCCTCAGGCTGGTGAAATTCCCAGAGGACCAGGCATATTCACCAAGGGTCCAGATGGAGCAGTACTGTACGATTCAAATAAAGAGAGTTTGTCACCTGCATCTCCTTCCCAAACAATAGCAACCTCATCAGCGGGCACGGAGCAGCCTGCGGTTACATCCGACTATGAAGATTTTGAAGCTTACCGGGAATGGTTGCTTTGGAAAAAGTCGGCCGTTGGCACCCCGGAATACGAGGAATTTCAACAATGGCGAGAGTGGCGGAAATACCAGGAGTGGAGAAAATAAAATAAATTAAGATCCTATAAAGCCGTCTGCTATTAACTGATTCATAATGACATCGAGTAATTCACGAAAGATGGTGTCCACCGAATTCGGGTCAACAGACTGTGAGGAAACAGACCATATCAGTTTTTCACTGGCCGTATCGTAGAGTTGGGTCCGCAGCCGGACATATTCGCGTGTCACAGACCGCGTCGGGTCTGAGCTTTTCATACCTCGATAGACAAAAATACTGTACGTACCCATGTCATGGTAGCTTGAACTGGGCTCGGGATCGAATTTCTGGGCTTTCAGATCATCCTCTTCTTCCGTCACACGAATCAGGTGGGTAATCAATACGACTC
>QMMS01000145.1 GCA_003647375.1 Deltaproteobacteria bacterium | reverse complement strand
TATGCAGACCAAGAACAACAATATGGTGAACATGAAATAGTTAATTTAGGTACCGTAGTCAATTTTCCTCTGGCACAACAGAAAGTGTATCGTACAATTATTTCTGATACATACGGTGAAGCGTTAGATGTAGCTCTTGATTCTGAACTCTTTCACTTAAAGAAACCTAGAGATACCGTCCATCAAATGGCTTTCATCTCTAATGCTATCTTCCAGAAACTACTGGATAGACGTATAAAGGATTTCCAGAAATCTAACCTAGGCATGTACCCGGATGTTACCCAGATCAAGTATCTGGTTGATCAATTAGTAAATGAAAACCTATTCCCAGGAATACCTAGTGCTGTTAGTAAAGGTCTGAACGATAAGATTGAAGCAGTCAAACGGGAATCTACAGCCTTATATATCAACAACGCAATTGTACGTGGTGATATTGGCTTTGAAGGAAAGCAACAACTCGTCAATGATGTAGATAAAAACGGCGATCCACTACTACAAGAAGCGCTGACCATGGTTATTGAAGACAGAGGTTTCTCTGATAACCCAGGTGTAGCGCCGGCAGTACGTGTAATCCAATCTATTGAGGCTGTGATTCAGTCAGATTTATTAGCAGATTATGCTTTCACTAATACATATGACGGTCAGGGTGCCGAAGGCACACTGGCACGTCAAATTGGTGTATCTGCTAACGAATCCGCCATCAAACGTAACTATGAATACAATATGTTTGATGCGATGTTTGGTTCTATGGTGTCAATGATGAGAGTGCTACATCCAACATCTAATCAGCTAACAGATGATGTAAAAACTGAGCTACTTGCCTCATTGGCAACGAAGTATGAAAGAGAAGGTGACACAGCACAAGAGGCATTTAATAAAGTCTTAGGTGACATAAAACGTACTCAGACTGACATCCATCTAGGTCGTAAAAAAGTCTGGGAAGAGATGCTATACCTGAATAACTATATGGAAAGTAGTTTATCTGAGGTTAATGTGGCTAAGGTCTTAGACACTCTACCTAATATACCTACAATCTATGATGCGGTAAATCCTACAATAGAAGAGCTGACAGAGGCATATAACGCTCACATCATGGCTGTTGATCAAAATGGCGTACGTGAAGATGTTAAAGCCAAGATGACCACGGCATTAGTCACTGGTATTAGTAATGGTTTAAATACTGAGAATGGTGCTATAGATGTTATACAGAAATTCATGCGAGCCAACCCTAAAGGAAACAAAATAGGTCTGGGTTACTTTATGGATCTGTTAAGAGATTCTCTTAAAAAGACCGGCGGTAATCCTAATCTGACTGGATTAGTTAATCAACTACATACATTGGTCCAAGATGCCCCAGATGTTCGTGCTATTCAAATATATCTATCTGATCCTAAATTAATTGGACCGAATGGGGGTAACCCTAATGGGATGTATATACCCCGTAAGGGCAGTACTCCTGCATACATTAATATATGGACTGGGGCACCTAATTTCTTAGGAACAATGTTGCATGAGACATTCCACGCAGTTACTGGTAGCTACATTGATAATGCAGAAGCCAATGCTCCTGAGTTGTTTAAAGAGATTGTGGGTCAAGCGAAGGCAATGGCCAGATCGTGGATCAATGCCCCACAGACAACTAATCCTATTGAAAATTTGAAAAATAGGGTTAGAGCTAATACGGGTGTAATTTTAGAAACGATTATAGCCCGCAATACACCACAATCTCAGAAAGATGTTGTGTCTGAGATGATTTCGTATGTAACTACTGAAGCTATATTGAACCCAAATAAGAATGCCGGTGAAGTAACTGACATGCTTTTCTTACATGAGTTTGATGATGTACTCAAAAGTTTACGTCTAATTATTGATATGGCTGCCCCCACAACCCTTGAGAATAGACAAGCACAAGCGAGTGCTGTTAAGGCATCTGCTCAACATGGTGTTCCATTATTACATGAGGGCTCTACTTCAGAAGATATTGATACTATTAAGTTCCTTGAGAGGTATCTCACTCAACTACCTGCAGGACAAATGAAGGCAGTATTGGACGATGTGTCTCAATACGATAGTAGTCCTGAAAACCTGAAACACGATCAACGTCTAGATTCTGTAATTGAGAATATTATTACTCCAGGTATAGCTGCAGTAGATCCACTGACTGTGAAAATATCTCAGAACCCTGATGGCACTCGGAATGTAGGACAGGTTATTGGCCCAACAATTTACCTAGAAGCTGCAGGTAATAGGCTTACTTCCAATATCGATATGTCCATGAAGGAAGTAGTTGTCCATGAATATCTACACCCAATAGTACGTTGGGCACTGGGACAGGAGACTGTTAACGGTAAACGTGATCCAGGTCATTGGGACATACAGCAGCGTTTATCGAAACTATTTAACCTGGCGAGGGATAACATCAAGCCACTGGATTTGATGCCTCTGTCACCCACCGGTGACATCGTGTATGCACAACAGCAGGCTCGTGAACGGTATGACTATATCTTCAATAATGAAAACGGAGATATGAGTGAGTTTCTTATTAATGGTTTAGTTAATGAACGTATGATCGAACTATTAGCAGCCATGGATGCTCCGAACACTAATCAACCTATATGGGAAGGTCCTACATATCAGTCCCTGGTAAATATCATGGGGCGTGTAATGCGTTTATTTACTAAGAAAGTAAATAAATCAGCTACGGGTAAGGTTGATAAAGAGTTACAGGTTCTGGCTGCAAATATCGTTGGTGTGAACATACAGAATATGCAAAAGAACCTCCATAAGCAGCGCTCACGGCCTCGTATGGACACATTGGATGGCTGGTTAGCCAATCAGATTGGTGAGAAGGTTGCAGAGCCTCTAGCTAAGTACGCTAAAAAATGGCGACCTGATACTACTGAAAGTACTACCAAACGGGCAGCATATAGTGCTGTCTCTTTAATGTTGAATGCTTCAAATGAAGACTTCCAGAAACATGCTCAGGAATACTTCAGAGAATTAGGTGGTCAGAAAAATAATGCATTGATGGAAATGGCAGCTGAATTAGTGCCGTCTCAAAAAGGACTGATGCATTGGAAAGAAATGTTACGTAAATCTAATCTGGTTGTGGATAGGGCACGTCGTAGTATGGTTGAACATACCCAGAAAGCTATCCAACAGAGTTTTGATCCATCTTTTAGAAGGAAACTACGTACAGCAGACAAAGCAGCACTAACTCATGTAGGTATGCGCGCAGATCTGTCCGCACTCTTAGGTACCAATAATAATTGGGAACGTTTACAACGTCTGGTTAATAGTCCTGCAGCAGTGGATGCTGAGATTACCAGTAGGGAAGCAGAACTGGATCAGGTAAGTCAGGGGGATGTGAAGTTATATAACATCCTACATAATCAGACCATGGGTTTAGCTGAATTAATGATTATAGGCCAGACCTCTAGAGCTAACCAACAGCAAAACCCATACATGATTGCTAATCAGAATTTCTTTAATAATCCGCTAAACAAACGTCCATTAGTAAATGTGGATGATGCCATAAAAGTTATCGATGAGTTGAAGACACTATACGCACTGAAACTAATCAACAATACAGCACCGCAGGATATGAAGCGATTCGCTAATATCGTAAACCATGAAATGAGCAGAAAGATATCTACTCCAAATGGTTTCCAGTCCTATATGTCACGGCATATGAATTTTAAAGAAGAGTCACTGGCACGGTCATTTAAGGGTAATCCTGCCATGATGAATAGTGGTTATGTATATGAGCAGTATAATCCTGATATTGACATCAAATTCACTACACATGCTGTAGATGAAATTAAGCAGATGCAGGATAAGAACTACCATCGTGTAGGTGCTTTACCACGTGACCCACGTGATCCTAACCAGGAACCAATGATTATATGGAAAGGTCTTGATGGACATGCCATGTACTCAAAAACAGTGGTATCCCCTACAGATACCGAGGCTCGAGGACATGACCCATTTGACTCATTAAGATTATTAAATGGTGTAACTACCAGTGTTGCAACTACACTTGCAAAATATGATGTAAATATGATGAAGGCACGTAATGAGGCTGATGTCTTAAAACAACTGGATAATCCAGATGTACGTAGTGATGTTATACGCTCTGTGCCCATCCATAATGAGAAAGGTGAGATATCAAACTACAGATACATGATGTCAGCAAATAACAAAAAAACATTACTGGAATCTAATCAGAATTTTGATTATTTATTGGGCAGAATGTTTAGCAGCTTGGAAGATCGTGAAGCTACAATTGATATCAACAGAAAGACAGCTAAGCTGTTATATGAAGAATACCAGGCCAGCCATGGTAAGGATAAAACCATGAGGTTTGTTGAGATCAGTAAATATTCAAAAGATCCTAAAGCACGTGAAATGTGGGCTTTACTACCAACAGATATGAGAAAGGAGTTAACTAAACTATTTGGTAGTGAACACTTCTATATACGAGATGACGCGATTAAATTGGTTTTGGGTTTCCGTAAACTCAGCATAGGAAATGCTAAGTGGCTCGGTAAGAATGCATTTGCTGCAAGAGCCGCAGAAAGGGTATGGATGGATGTAGTCAGATTGTTGAAGATCAAGATTGTATTAACAATGCCTGATGTAGTACTGGGTAATATGGCTTCGAACATTGCGTTCTTATCCGGTCAAGGTATTCCTCCAGAGTACATCACCAAAGAGACTATACAAGGCCTTAAAGGCATTAAAATGTGGATGAAGGATGAGGAAGCCCTATACAACCTAAAACAGGAAATGCAGGCTACCAAACGCTCACAGGGTGCCGCTACAGCACGTCAGAGAGCAAAAAGAGCTGAGATAGAACTAAACATGGCAAATAACCCCATATCTAAGTTAGCAGGTGAAGGTGTCTTCACCGGTATTGCTGATGAGCTTGAACCAGATGCATGGAATTGGCGTAATAAGATTATGCAGTGGGTTGGTGAGGCTTCAGATAGTTTTATACCTGCAGCAGCAGTAAGTGCTGCTAAAGAAATAATGATTGTCCCAGGTGCACAGACCTTTAAGGTTGCCCTGGCCGCTACTCAGTATGCAGATTTCATTGCACGACACGTGCAGTATAAATATGACACTGAAGTACGTGGTGTAGAATCAGAAGAAGCTATTCAAAGTGCCATTGATAATTACATTTATTATGACGTACCCCAAAATGAATGGCAGGCCGTAGCAGAAGATTATGGCTTCTCTATGTTCAGTAAGTATTTCTATAGAATTGGTCAGCCTATGTTCCGGATGTATAAGAATCATCCTGTATCTGCCACAGTAACTTTGGCAATACAAAAGATGATGACACGTTTCCCATTCAACTCGAATGTGACTGATTATGCCTTTCTGAATAATTTTGATGAGACATCCAGGTTACATCTGTTCCCATGGAGAACAATGGATGGGGCGGACATGCTTACACCTGCGTTACTGCAAGTGATGTTATATCCATTTGGTGGTGATAGGTAGGGTGTGCTAACATGCGAAGCACATAGGTGTTACGGATAGACTTAAAGGCCCCCAATATACCGGGGGCCTTTTTTATTACCAGTCGGGATCCCAATCAGGTTTAAAATCATCAGTAGTTGTCTTACTTTTTAACCTGACATATTTACCACCAACTGTACCCCTAGTGACACCATTACTGGTTTTGGTACGAACGTACTTCCCGTTTATAGTGCCTTTGGTTGTTGTAACACCGTCTGTATTTGTGGTGCTCTTCAACCGAACGTACCCCTTATCGGTAACCCCCCTTGTAATAACTGTTTCATCAGCACGAACAACACCAATGAATACGCCCATAGCTATAAGTACCACAAGTACTACCGTTAAAAATCGTAGGTCTTTTAACCAATTCATCCTGTACCTCCATGTTGTATTCCAGAGATGGCTACACTAGCATCTTTACTTACAGGTACAGGGACATGTATAGCAGAGATTACTGACTTCAATGCTTCCAGTTTCAATTTAAGGCTAGTGTTTTCAAATTCCAGCTCTTGAATTCTAGCAATGGCTGGCGCTACAGTTGCTTCGTTCATAACGTCCTCCTCGGGGGCTACAATGAACTGTTTAAAGCATGACATACAACGATATTTATCATCATATATCTTCACGTTAGTACATTTATCGCAATGTTTTTCAGTCATTTCATGTACTTCCTGTATACATATACAGCACACATAGCACCAATTACAAGTGAAATACGTCCTATCCATTCAAGATTCATGATTCATTAATACCTGTGTTATGGCCAAAGCATATACCTTACGCATCCCAATCTCATGCTTAAACATAAGATGTAATGTAGTACGTGAGATGCCTAATTCATGTGAAAGTTTAGTCTGAGATATACGTGCTTTGTTTATAGCACACCGAATAGCATCAACATCATCAGGTCTTACATGTTTAGGTATCTTCCGACAATAACGTCTACCAGCCATATTGAGTGGATTCCTGGTTCTCATACATATCTTTCCCTATTTATCCCGTTCCATGTCCCTGTACTTTAAGAGGTACTGGCCATAACCGTTGGTCATAATCCGTATATATTTTGGAAGATTTATTCCCCTTATTCTGTACCTCATGAATACGAGGCGCTAAAGCTTTATAGCTCTGTTGTTTTTGTTGCTGTTGTGTTTTAGTTGTCATGATTATTCTATCGCATCTTCTAAAGGATATTTATATACTTTAGTTTTCATATGATTTCCTTAATAAATTGGTTCCCAGGGGTGGAATTAAACCACCGACCTCGCTTTAGTTTTGGTAAGCGCGCTCTATCAACTGAGCTACCTGGGACTTTGATATGGTTCCGGGAGAAGGACTCACACCTTCAACCTCACCCCATTGCTCTAACCAGCTGAGCTACCCTGCTAGGCAGGGACGGGAGTTGAACCCGTGACCGATGGGTGCGCTCTAAAATTGAGCTATCCCGGATTAATAGTGTTCCACCGACCCTGTTGATTGAACAGTCGTCACGTTAGCCCTAAAGGTCATTTGGTGAAACAGTTTATAGGTGTCTACACAAAGAATCATATTTGCACATTATTCAAGTTTAGTGAACATCCGACTCTAATTAGGTACTTACCAATACTGTTCGACACTTGACTATCTACTTAGTACAGCTTGTTCCCCTCATGCAATCAACTTACAGACTTCGTTTATATCGTGCTTGACGTGCCATGGTCTTTTTATATGCTGCAGGCCATTTAACCGGTTTCTTTTTAGATCTCAGCTTTGAATTGCAAGCACGATATCTTGATGTATAAGTCAGTAACTTCGGTTGTTTATGGTTGCTGTAATAACCAAACCACCATTGGTTGCCTCTATCACTTTCCCACGCCCATAGAATATCTTCAATGGGTCTATCCTGCTTATAGGCATAATGTGTGGCCCTACCGATGACCCACACAAAAAGCCTTCTGAGCTCTGCTTTACTTCTGAAGGGGCTACCCCCATGGCGTAATGCAATATCCTGATCTTCCTTTATATTCTTAATGCATGCAGCTTTCAGAGACTTATAGCCTGGCGATGCTGCTACTTTTTTCCAATTGATTTGCATAACAGCTCCTTAATAAGAAGAGAGTCAGATTGCGAATCTCCACTCTCTGCCCGGATTCTTGAGGGTCTGTCTTCCAGGGAGGAACCAAGAATCCTAAACATTTACTTTTGCGATATTACACCTTCACCAGCATGTACGGTAGTTTCTTTATTCAACTTAAGTTCCGGAGGAACTTTCTGGTATGTCCTGCCATTTTTCATCTGAGATACGGCAGCAGAAGACAATCCCATACGTTTTTGAATCCAGCAATTACGTCGACCAGATTTAATATAACGACGAAGTTGCCATACTTCATTTACATTCAGACCACCTTTAACTGGACGTTTAGGTCTGAGATTAAGAAATGGTGATTCATCCAATGCTAATTGATTAAGAGGAGATTGTTTGATGTAAATCCATTTATTCTTGATAAGAGAATACCCAGAAAACGTAGGCATTTTATCAATGGTTTTAAGTTCTTTATCTGTATAGAACGCAGTCATACGTACTTTATCAAATGCAGCATCGGCTTCTGCGGCTTCTTTTTTTGTTTGAACCAGACCTTTGACCATGGCATTCTGCCGGATAGGTAAGATTTCAGATTTTACTTTAGAAATGTAATCTCCTAACATCTCAAGCTCTGGTGCATCAGGAACATAGGGGGTAACTGTTTTTGGTTTAGTACATTCATCTAAATCTTTTGTCAGATTACGTACTTCAGCTTCTGCGATATCAAGCCGCCGTTTCCAATCTATACGAAGTTCTTCATGATGTTTATTTAACTCAATGGTATCTTTCTGCCATCGAGCCATAAGCTCATCATGGTAGGCAGTAGTAACAGTATCTACTGGGATATCTTGTGGTTGTCCTAGCGCTGAATCTTTAAAGACAATCTCCAGCATTTGATTTTGAGCGTCCATAGATACACTCATGTGTAAGATGCTATCAATTTGATTAGCGAGCTTTCTGTATAAATTTGACATAGCTGTTCCTCAAGGTTCCTGTAAAATTTAATGGTTAAATGCTATAGTTCTTCCCAGGATTCCGACACAAGAGATAACCATGGCAGAACTAGAAATTGTTGGCTTTGATAGTATTGGTAAAGAGTTAGAAGCCCCACAAGGCACTGATACTTATGTAGCTAAAAAGGTTGTTAATTTTGAACAAGCCATTATTACAGTTAGTGTTAATGCCCGTAGTATCACAGAAGATGGTGCTAAATTAGATTTAATTTCTGTCACTACACCCGTTGATCTTGATGATTTAGTTACTACAATTGCCGGAATTGGTACTCCAGTCGTCCTTAAAGGATCCTGGGACGCTTCGTTAGGTACTTTCCCTGCTTCAACTGTTGCTGGTGAAAGTTGGGTTGTGGAGACGCAGGGGCTAGTTGACGGGGTTGATTGTAATATTGGTGATCGTATACTTGCTCTTATTGATCTTGCCTCAAGTACTGTGTATACAGGTCAGTGGTTACTTTTGGATTATACAGATCAGATAACAACTGTCGCTGGCAGAACTGGTATTATTACACTGACTGAAGCGGATATTACAGATCTACAGTCTTATTTGATAGTTGATGATATTGATACTTTAGCTAAATTGAATGCCGTTATTACTGATGCTACTCTAGGTGATTCAGCAGACTTCGCTACAGCAGCTCAAGGCGTACTCGCCTCAACCGCATTACAACCAGCAGATCTTATTCCACCTATTACAGTTGTAAATCTGTCAGCTTATAACCTAGCACCCGCTGATGAGTTTTTACACGTAATTTATACTAATACTGGGGCTGTTACCGCTTTAACTTTAATGAGTGTAGAATCCGCCATAACCGGACGTTCAGTAGTTATTAAAGATGCCGGGGGTAATGCCAGTGTAAATTCAATCACAATTAACTGTGAAGCAGCTCAAACAATTGATGGCAATCTAACATATGTACTCAGTACAAATTATGAATCAGCCCACTTATACTCAGATGGTGTAAATTGGTTTTCTTACTAAAAAGGGCATCAGTTACATGACCATAGCTTATATAAGAAATGCCGATGGTACTGGGGCTACAGTTCAGAATACTTTCCGAGAAGCTTCAGGAGATATTCACATAATAGATAATTATTACAGAAGTGAATTAGAGATTGCTCAAATATTTTTTGATCATTTACCTACTACTACGCCCATCGGGGTAGGTCAGTTATTTAATGCAACAGATTCAAGAAAATTTACAGCCACTGATCACAGGGTATTTATATTATGAGTGCTACAGTAACTACAGATGAATTCCAAACTATTAAAGATCCAGACGAAGTGCTGGATTACACAATCGATTATGGTGGGTTATTGGGATTAGTAGATCCTGTAGATACTATTGTTAATAGTTCATGGGCAATAGCACAATACACATCTGGTATTGATCTCACTATTGATTCAATTTCAAACGACTCTGCTACGGCCACTGTATGGTTATCTGGTGGAGGTAAATTAAATACATATCACCGTGTAACCAATCATATAACTACTGCAGGCGGTAGGGTGCATGAACGTAGTATCCTTATTTGGATACAGACTAGAGGAGGCGTTGGAAGTTCTTCTGTTACAAGTATAGTTACAGGTGCAACTGGTCCTGTTGGGCCCCCAGGGGCTGATGGTGAAGATCTCACTGAGGAGCTGTTATTACGAGATGAATATGTACATGAAAGTGTGTCTCTTTCTTCAACAATTTTTAATCCGCATTATGTCTTGGTTGGGGACAGCATCAGTACATATCTTGCGAATGTAACAGGTCGTGGTGACATGCTTGTTGAGCAATGGCGTATAAGGCTTACTGAAATCTACGGAGAAGGTAATTTTATATTAACTAATAGGGCAATTGGTGGTACAAAATCAGATCAAATAAACCAATATACTCCTTATGTTGATGCTGATCATGTAAGTAC
>QMMS01000144.1 GCA_003647375.1 Deltaproteobacteria bacterium | reverse complement strand
CTCAGCCGCAAATTCCATCGGCTACCCGATCGTACTGAAGGCCTCTGGAGAAAATCTTCAACACAAGACCGAACTCGATTTAATACGACTCGATCTCAAGGATGAGTCCCAGGTAAGACTGGCCTACAAAGAACTTCTATCGGAAAGCACTATCCCGATAACTGAGGTCCTGATTCAACAGATGCTCAGGGGCAACCGCGAACTTATGGCGGGCCTCAAACGCGACAGCCAGTTTGGCCCCTGCGTGGTGTTCGGGCTCGGCGGCGTCCTGGCAGAAATACTGGAAGATGTGTCCATCCGGGTGGCGCCCATCACCACCTTCGATGCCATGGACATGATGGACAATATACGCGGAAAAAAAATTCTGGAACCCTTCAGGGGAAAGCCGTCGGTAGACCGTAAAACCATGGCGGAACTTTTGATTACTCTCGGCAAGATCGGGCTGGAAAATGACGCTGTCGGCGAAATTGATATCAACCCGATAAAACTGATCGAGGGACAACCCGTGGCGGTTGATGCATTGATAATTCTGAAACGAATATCGTAAAAACAATCCTATGAACACACCTAGTCTGAATATTGAAAATGAGGATCATGAACGCAGAATCGTGCTCGATGGTGCCGCTAATTTTCGAGATATCGGCGGGTATCCAACCAACAGGCACAACCGGGTCAAATGGCGCAAGATTTTTCGCTCCGGGCACCTGGCATCATTGACAAAAAATGACCACCAGGTGCTGAACGAACTCGGGATCCAGACTGTTTGCGATTTTCGTTCAACAGAAGAAATAGCGCGCCAGCCAAACCGTCTGCCGGAAAATACATCTCTGCAATACCTGCACCTTCCCATCGTAAACACGACAATGGAGCCAACCGAGGCTATTACCAGAATTATGAAAGGCGACACCAGCTGGTTTACTCAGGACTTCATGCTGAAAGCCTATATTGAAAAAATTGATGCTTTTCCTGATACTTGGCATCATTTATTTAAGTGTTTAGCTCAACAATCTTCCCGCCCCCTTGTATTTCATTGTACCGCGGGAAAAGATCGTACCGGGGTATGTGCAGCCTTGATTCTCTTGAGCTTGGGCGTATCTGAAAAGTGGGTGATTCATGACCACGCCCTGTCGAACATCTACAATGCGGAGGAGATAGAAAATATTCAAGATAACCTGCGAAAGGTGGGAGTTGACCCTGAAAAGTTAATGGGTTACTTGACGGCCCCAAGAACCGCTATCGTGGCCGTAATAGAACACATCACCAAGAAATTTGGATCTGCCAGAGACTACCTCATCCAAAAGGCAAACGTGAAGATGGCTTGGATTGATAAACTTGAAGAGGATATGCTGGAATAGAGGGTTCAAGGGGTCGAGGTTCCAAGGGTTCGAGGGTTGCTGACAGCAATTGAGCGATAATCCTTAAGCGTTAAGCTGTAAGCGACTCAGAGCTTAATGCTTATCCCTAAAGGCACAACCTAACAGTCTAAACAACCTGATAACTCAACTTTCGGCTTTTACCATAGATAGAGCGAAATGGGTGATCCAATGGCGTTTTGTGCTGTTTGAGACGCTTAGGGATCCTTACATCAGCGCACGACAATGAAAATCCAATATGAAAACCCGGCCACTTTGAAGCCATGCCTGCTTAACCATGTGGCCAGCGCTGATGTTAGGAGTCCTTGCGGCGAGTTCGCAAAGCGCCAGGGGATTATTCATTTCGTGTTCGCTGAACCCAGAAAGTTGAGCTGATATTTTTAAGATATGATAACCGACATCCGAAACAAGCCGACCCTGTCGCACGAAGACATCGTAGCGTTGAATTTCATCAAGCACCCTTCCAGGTTTTTTTTCCGCAACCATTTCAGGGAAGGCCTCCGATCCCGATTGATACAGGTCCTGAAACTGTCAGACATAGCCCTCGAAACCAGCGGCGTCGTTCAGCATGGTATTCGCATGTTCCCCGTAGCACAGCCGATTGTCATGCTCAGAATTTTCAAGAATAAATTCTCTTCCCGGCGTGCTGTCCAGAAAGAAATAGATGATTACAAGATTCTTCAGCAGTGGCTGTCAAAATCCCATTATGCTGTATCATCGGAATTTATGGTAGATTATACGCGGGGACGTAAGAAAAGCATTCTGCTGTGCGGCCTCCAGGAGTATGTTCGTGGAGAAGCTGTCGACCCTTGGCATGAAAATGCATTAATGAAAATCGAAGGCATCATGAAGGGCGCCCATGACGGAGCATTGAATACCGCTCTTGAAAACTTGGCCTCATTCGTCAACTGTATCAAAAACCTTATCATGAAAACAGGTGCGATTCCAGACCTTGCCGGTGTGGGCAACGTGATCATAACACCCCTGGGTATTGTCAAGCTCGTTGATATCAACAATATCTCGCGACTCACCATGGACCATCATATTCCTATAGACGATAAAGGATATCCTGTTTCTGACAAATCAATTCAAGCACTTTTTCAGATAGAGACACAAATTCTCGGGCGTTCAAGAGATGCCGTCGATACCTTATATCGGTTTTTTCTCGACCAACAGCGCATGAAAGAGGTCAGAGAGCTCGAGACATCCTTCCATCAGGTAACTGCACATTCCGGGAATTATCCGTCCGTCAATCGAAGAAGCCATACTTCTCAGGTTTGTGGACTTGGTGGAGAAGCTGGGTCGGGAGACAGCGGTCATGTGGTGTGATGTGCTGGAAAAGGTCAAGGCGATCCTGGAAAAAGAGCCCTAACCTGATACTGAGTAGATACCCGGGTCCAAAAGACCCTGCACTGATTCAACCCTATAAGAGTTAATGTTATACACATTCAGCGTGTGATAAATTCTAAATCCGAATATCGAAATCGGCATCGCCAAATATCTCTGACCTGGCCCAAAGAGCCAGGTTTTAAATGTGTAATATAATTTCCGGGATTTTTTGACCAGTACCTGTCGGGGTGAAATAAAATGGAATCTAAACAGTCGATAAAAACACCGGTTCGGGCAAGACAAATCGTCATCCGGATCATCATCTGCCTGATCGTCTTGCTGTTCGGACTGCTGATCATGAACAAACTATCAGCCTTGAAAAAACCACCGGCGGAGGCCAAACGAACGGAGCAAGCTTTGCAGGTCGAAGGTACCATCGTCAAAACAGAAGATGTCAGGGTCATCTTGACCGGATACGGCGAAATAAAGACGCTCAACACCGTTTCCATCTCCCCGGAAATTTCCGGTCGTGTCGTAGATGTCCACCCCCGCCTTGATGCCGGTGAAATCATACCGCGGGGCGCCACACTTTTCAAAATCGATTCCAGAATATACGCCGCCACACTGCAGGAGGCGAACGCTTCCCTTCAGCAATTGAAAAATACTGTTTTGAGATTGGAAAAACAGCTCTCCTTGGATCGGAAAAGACAAAAAACCATCGGGCGTAACCGAGACCTGGCTCAATTGGAATTCAAACGTATACAGCAACTCTATGAGGTCAACGATGTTGGAACCCGATCAAGTGTGGACAGGACTGAACAGGCCTACAACGCAACCGTAGACCAGGCTGACCTAATGGCCCGGACGCTGGCTCTTTACCCACTTCAAATCCAGGAGGTAAACAGCGGCATAGAAGCTGCAAAAGCCAGGTTTGCCATCGCAGAAGTAAACTTGCTCCGGTGCCGGGTGACATCACCATTTACTGGACGAATAAAAAACGCCTCTGTCGAAATAGGTCAATTTGTAACACCCGGGCAACCCCTTGTAACCCTGGCGGACGACACCCTTCTCGAAATTCAGATTTCCCTGGCGGCCGAGGATGCGCGCCAATGGCTCCTATTTGACCACAACCAATCAGAAAATCAGACCACCTGGTTTTCGAAGCCGACCCCTGTGGCCTGTAAGCTGCGCTGGACAGAGAATCCTGAAACCGATCCCTGGACAGGCATCCTGGACAAAGTCGTCCAGTTCAATCCGCAGACACGGACGCTGACAGTTGCCATACATATCGATGCCAAAAATGTACAGACGCGGGAACACAGCCTATTTCCTCTGGTAGAAGGTATGTTCTGCATAGTGGATGTTCCTGGTAAAACGATACAAAATGTCGTTCGTTTGCCCCGTTGGTCTGTAAGCTTCGAGAATACGGTTTACCTGGCCACTGAAGAGAGCCGTCTGAAAACAATACCTGTGAAGGTCATCTACGCTGAAGGAGAGAATGTATTTGTTTCCGAAGGTTTGACACCCGGCCAGACAGTCGTCACCACCAGACTGAGCGATCCCCTGGAAAATGCACTGCTGGCAGTGACAGTGAAGTAGATACCAGGGTCCAAAGGGCCCGGCACTGATTTAATCCTGTAAGGGATTAATTTTATGCACATTCAACTTATGATAAATTCTAAATTCGAATATCGAAATACGAATTTTGTGCTTCGGATTTAAGGAACTAACAACATCGGCATAGCCAATTGTCTCTGACCTGGCCCAGAGGATCAGGTTTTCGATACTGAATAAAACAAGGAATACCCGAATGAAACGCGTCCTGGCGGCATTTGTAAAAAATATTGTTTTTGCAAACATCATTCTCCTGCTCATCTTTATTGTCGGCGGTTTTGCCCTCAAATCGATGGTGCGGGAAAATTTCCCTGAATTTTCCCTCGATATGATCACCATAACCGTACCCTTCCCGGGCGCCGACCCCGAAGAAATTGAAGAGGGCATCTCTCGAAAACTGGAGGAGGCAATCGAGGGTATTGAGGGTATCAAGCTCTATACGACCTATTCGAGCGAAAATTCCGGCACAACCCTCATCGAAATCCACGAAAACTATGATGTGGACAAAGTCCTGGACCGTATCAGGACCAAAATCGATGCCATTTCAACATTTCCTGTCGATGCAGAGAAACCGATTATCACGGAACTGTTATTAAAAGAACCCGTGGTACTGCTGTACCTCTCGGGGGACATGTCGGAACGTCGCATCAAAGAGTATGCTGAACGAATCAAAGATGAACTGCAGGAATTGGACAGTGTATCCCAGATCGATATTTTCGGGTCCAGGCAATATGAAATCGCCGTGGAGATTTCCGAGGAACGCCTTCGTGAATATGGCCTCACATTTTCAGCGGTTTCAAATGCCATCCGCAGAAGTAATCTCAACCTGGCCGGTGGTACCATACGGACTACCGGTGAAGAGATCCGTATCAGAACCGTGGGCAGAAAATATACCGGCCAGGAGTTGGCCGAAATCGTGGTGTTGGCCGATCCGTCCGGTAATATCATCACCCTTGATCACATTGCCACGATCAAGGATGGATTTACAGAAGACCCCATCCAGGCTATTATAAACGGAAAGCCATCGGTACTCATCGTGGTCAACAAAACCAAAGAAGAGGATGCTCTTGCTATTTCAACTTCTGTGGAAACCTTTATCGACCAGAAGCAACAGCAGATCCCCCAGGGTATTCATCTGGATATACTTTATGACAACACTGAAATCTTAAGGGCCAGAATCAATCTCTTGGTAAAAAACGGTCTGATCGGTTTGATGGTGGTCTTTCTGCTGTTGTGGATTTTTTTAAATGCGCGGCTATCTTTTTGGGCAGGATTAGGAATTCCTGTATCGATTTCAGGTGCTTTGGGAATTTTGTGGGCTGTGGGCGGAACCATCAACCTTATCTCTCTCTTCGGTCTCATTATGGTGCTCGGTATCGTTGTCGATGATGCCATCGTCGTGGGTGAAGCCATTTATGTTCACCGCAAACGCGGAAAACCACCTGTAAAAGCAGCCGTGGATGGCGTGGCTGAAGTGGGCCTCCCTGTGATTGCCGCCGTTATCACCAGCATCGTCGCTTTCATACCCCTGGGGCTTGTCGGGGGTATTATGGGAAAATTTATTGCCATTCTACCCGTGGTGGTTATTGCCTGTCTGGCAGTTTCCCTGGTGGAATGCCTGATGCTCCTGCCTGCGCACCTGGGCGATCTGCCCGATTTGAATACCAATGGGCGGCGGATGAATCCCCTAACGCGCAGACTTGAAACCTTTCACCGAATCACGCGTTCGGGTATGGAATGGTTTGTTGAGAAAATCTACATGCCGTTTTTGAGCAAGGCATTGTACTGGCGCTATGTATCTCTCTGTGTGGCCATCAGCATTCTCTTTATCACCATCGGCCTCATGAACAGCGGTATTATTAAATTCCTGGTCATGCCCGAAATCGATGGATTTATTATCACCGCAACGGTAGAATTTTCGGAAGGATCGCCCTCTGCAACCACCCGACAAGCTGTCAAGCAGATCGATGCTGCCCTGTTGCGCCTGGCCGAAAAAACCAAGACGATCACGGGTGATTCCATGATCCGGTCAAGGCTGGCCCTGGTAGGACAAACCCTCGGTGAAATACCCAAGTCAGGGTCTAACCTTGGCGCCGTGCAAGTCATTCTGCTTGAATCCGAAAAACGAGGGGTCCACACAAAAGATCTGATGGTTGCATGGGAAAATGAAATCGGCATCATACCGGGTGTCAAGGCACTGACCTTCGAGGGTATGTCCATGGGCCCTCCCGGCGCTCCCATCGAAATCTGGGTCCAGGGATATGATATGGACGTCATTTTGGCGGCCTCCCAGGATATTATAAGCAAGCTGCGACAATTCGATGGCGTTTATCAGATTCGTTCCGATTTCTCGAAGGGAAAAAACGAGATGCGTCTCAAACTCAAACCTGAAGCACGAACACTGGGGTTGACTGTCAATGACTTGGCCCGACAGGTCTACGCCGGTTATTACGGTGATGAAGCCCTTCGCATTCAAAGGGGAAGGGACAACATCCGTATCAAGGTCCGCTATACGGCAGATGAAAGAATCCGTTTGTCGGATGTTGAAAATATCCGTATCCGAACGCGGACCGGCCTTGAAATTCCCCTGCTTTCCGTTGCCGATATCTCTTTTTCTCCGGGTTTTTCAACCATCAGGCGTACCAACGGTATGCGTCGTATCGCCGTGAGTGCCGGCGTTGATACCAACAAGGCCAACACCAATGAAATTCTTTCAGAGCTTTCAACCGGATTTTTCACTGAACTTCAAGGCCGTTATCCCGAAGTCCGCATCACCATACAGGGGGAGCAGAAGAAAATGCGGGAATCTTTCAGCAGCCTGTATGTGGGTTTCCCTCTGGCCCTGATAGGAATCTACATCATTATTGCAACCATGTTCAGATCCTACACCCAGCCTTTTGTAATCATGTTTACCGTGCCCTTCGGCATCATTGGAGCGGTTGTCGGTCATCTGGTGTTGGGTTACGACCTTTCCATGATGAGCATCTTCGGAATGGTGGCATTGACCGGTGTGGTGGTAAACGATGCCATCGTACTCATCGAACGAATCAACGAAAACTTTGCTGAAGGAATGCCTTATTTTGAAGCTGTTCTAAAAGGGGGTGTCCGGCGATTTCGGGCAATTATCCTCACCTCGTTGAGCACCATCGGCGGTTTGATGCCTTTAATTCTGGAAACAAACCTTCAAGCCAAGCTTCTCATCCCCATGGCATTATCCCTCGCGTCCGGTGTTCTGTTTGCCACGGCCCTGACACTTGTCCTGATCCCAAGCCTGCTCACGATCCTGAGTGATTTCAGATTGCTCATTTATCGATACAAACACGGTATCTGGGCCGATCGCCTGTCAGTGGAACCGGCCAGAAATCGACACGAAAATCCGTTTGAGATAGGAGATATGAATTCATGAATCACAGCAAAACAGGACAAATGATTTGCTGCTTGATGCTGGCGCTGGTTCTGTTTCAGGGTCTTATTCATCATGCCGGTGCAAGCAGTTATGCATTGGGAAAAAATGATCCTTCTCTGGATTGGAGCAGGATCACCGTTCTCGATCTAAAAACGGCCCAGCGTTTCGCCACGGCTGACAACCCTTCCATTCAAGCCACAGAGGTCCGCATAGAACAGGCCAAGGAAAGGATTTCCCAGGCGCGTGCCGCCTACTGGCCCCGCCTCGACGCCACCGCTTCCGCATCCAGAATCTGGATGCCTGACAATGAATACCAGCACAGCCTCTTAACTGCCAGAATGTTTGATCCCGGCGCCACCATCGACGATCCCCAGGACTATTACCGGGCCGGTCTCACAACTACCTGGCTTTTGTTCGATGGATTTGAACGCCGATACAGAACCCGCCAGGCCCTAAATGTAAAAGATCAGACCATTTCGGCAAGGGACGACGCCAGACGATTGCTGTTGTCCTCGGTGTCCCTATCCTTTTTGAGTGCGGAACTGGCACGGGAAAATATCGATATTGCCAGGACCGATGAAACATTTTTCAAAGAACTTCTGGAAGAAGCCAAAAAAAAGCGGTATATCGGTACGGGTTCATTGAGCGATGAACTCAACTTTCAAATTCAGGCCAACGCTGCCGTCGCCGATCGGATTCATGCGGAAGGAGTGTACAGGACCGCCCTGCACAGCCTGGCGGCCTTGCTGGGTCTCGAAAATGCCTCACTACCCGCACATGTGGAACTGGCACCCCTTGAGCAAGCGACCCCAAGGGAAATGCAAGTACCGGATACCGAGAAAATGGTTGCCTATGCCCTCGAACACCGTCCGGAAATTCTCCAGGGCCGGCTGGCGATTCAGAATGCGTCCCTGGAGAAAAAAATGGCCAACTCAAATTACGCACCCACCATAAATCTCACGGCATCCGTCAGCGGAGAGCGGGAAGAAAATACTAGATTTGAGAGCGATGATTTCGGAAATACCATCGGTCTTAACATGACATTCAATCTATTTTCCGGGGGTCTTTACCGCGCCCAGTCACGGGAAGCCATGCAAAAAGAAATTGAAGCCAGAAAATTACTGGAGGCCCTGAAAATCAGCATTAACGCTGATATTCGTACCACCGTTATGAATGTTATCACTTTCCAGACCCAACTGAAACTGCAGCAATCCAATACCCGACTCAGTCAGAAGAATCGTGATTTGATTGATAAAGAATACAAGGCCGGTCAGGCTTCCCTAGTGCGCCTCAACGAATCACAAAGGGAGCTGACGTCGGCACAGAACCGAACAGCCCTAGCACTTGTGGCCCTTCGGCAGTCATGGTGGACCCTCATGTCTGAGGTGGGAATGATAACAGAAGATGAAGCATTCAACTATTTGAACCAAAATGATTGAAGTTGGGACAATCAAAATATGCAAATCGACTTTCACCATACCGCAACCTATGTCACAGCAAGATCTGCCGGTTTCGGGCATCGCAAAGCTGATACAATCGCCTATGCAGCTCAGTATGTTGATGATGCCATCAACAGCGGCACCCTTCGATTTCACAATGGGGCCATGTATACCCGAATCAGCTCTGCCCACAAAATGCTCGATTACCGGAATTTTGAGAAACTGGCCAACCATCATGTGTGGATCCCCTTTCACTTCCTGCCTGGCAACGGTGGGAAAAAGGCAGGTGAAAACCCTGCAGGAAAATTTATCGATAAAATCATCTGCCAACCCGGCAGCCATATTGCCCGTGACATGGTTCGGGCATGTATTGAATCCAGGAATAAACGCTACGGACTTCACCGGTTGGGCGTCACACTGCATGTACTGGCGGATTCTTGGTCCCATCAGGGGTTTGCCGGTGTAAACAGCTATGTGAACGATGTACGAGCCCTGGATGAAGGCACCTCTTCGAACAAGAAATTCATGACCCGGTTGGAGCATTTTTTCGGCACATCCTTTAACAAGGCAGCCAGTTCTTTTGTGGGTGATGTGATGCCGCTAGGGCACGGCGCGGCATTGAGTTACCCGGACCTTCCTTTTTTAAAGTGGACATACCATGACCATACCGGGAAAATGATCGTTCGTGACAATCCTACCGCATTTCTATCAGCAGCCGATGCCATGTGCAAGGCTATGCAATGCTTCAGATCAGGTGACGCTGATATGGATGCACCGGGCTTGACACACGACACCCGAAGAAAATTGTTGACCCTGTTCCAAAACAACCAGGATGAAGACAAAGCCGTACGTCATTTAAAATGGGTAAAGCAAATTCAAAAGGGAACCTTTGGATTTCCACCCGTCAAACTATCCTACAGAGCAAGAGGTGTCGGTTCCTGGAAATACATAGCCCTCGGCACCCGAAAACTCTGGGATAAAAAATCTGACCTGTTTCAGTACAACCCCTCCTTTCTGGACTGCGACTGGAAGCTCTTTCACGATGCCTTGCTGGCACATCGCTTCAGCATCATTCACGATATTCTTCCCAGATATGGCATCTGCGCTGCTTAACCCTATAGTTGCATAAACAACATGGCAAAGTATAGATAATGAGTTGTTATTATATGTAATATCGTAGTGAAACTACCATTCTCTGGATATTTCCCCAGGTGAATTCTTCCGTCTTCGCTCTTCGAGCTACGACGTGACAAGAAGGATGGTGTCTTTTTTGCCATGTTGTTTACCCTGCGGGAAAGCCGGAGAACTTCAGATCCTGCGTTGCTGAGGGTTCGAAGTAAAAAACTACGACTTCACCCTCAGG
>QMMS01000143.1 GCA_003647375.1 Deltaproteobacteria bacterium | reverse complement strand
TCATTCGAATTTCGTGCTTCGGATTTAAGTAACTACCGCCATCGGCAGAGCCAAATGTCTCTGACTCCCGCGTAGCGGGGTCTTCGACAGTCCCAAGGGACCAGATTTAAATGGCAGAATAAACTCAATCAGAAGCCGTGCCCTACGGTTTCGGTTCCAAAGTCAATATTTCAGTTCTCTGCAATTGCCTTTTTTCTGTTCGATAGCTCGATGACTTCTGCAAACCCCTTCAGACTTTCTTCCAGACCTTGCCGGGCGGCCTCGATTCCGAGGCTCTGAAAGTACCGGTTTGTCGTTGTCGCATTTTTCTGAGTAGGGTCAGGTACACATTGTATAGGCAACGACCTGCTTGATCAAATATCAATTGACAGTGAGGTGAGCACTTCTGTAACGTGGCGTACAATATTACTGAAATCACATATCTTTATGGTGTTCAACTATTGTTATGAGAATATGGCCAAAAGCAGTCGGCATTTTTATCGGTGTCCTCGCATCATGCTTGCTTATTATTGCAGTCGGCCTCTACAGCTTTGCCAATACCGATCATTTCCGTAATATACTTTTAAAAAAGATCAATGCGTCCATTGCCGGAAGCCTGACGATTGACGGCCATGATATTTCGTTCCTGAAAGGCAGGATCGCTCTCCAAAACCTGACGCTCGAAAACCCCCCGGGAAACCGTCTTGCGACCCTGGATTATCTGATGGTGGATATTGCATTTTTGCCCCTTCTGACCAGAACCCTCGTCATTGAAACAATGACTGTAAAAAAACCGGACATCCAACTCAAAATCGATAAAGACAGGACCATCGATATCGTTGAGGCCTTCAAAGCATCCCCGCAGATCAAGAAGACACAGACGCAGAAACAGTCGAGCACTCCGTTTGATGTGATCGCACAGAACATATGGATTACAGACGGAGATTGTCACATCACCTCTGAACCGGACAATCTTCAAGTGGACCTGAACCGGATAACGATTCAGACCAAGGCGGATCTTTTTAAAAGAGCAGGCCGGATCGAGCTCAAGATTGAGGACACGGCACTCACTTATGGTACCCGCCACCTGAAAATCAACCCCGTGACCTTATCTGTGCTGCTGCCGGAAGACCAGCCTGCGTCCATTGTACTCAAAGCGAAAACCAATTTTGCAGAAATCGCATTGAACGGAGAGGTGGATCATGTATTTCACAATCCGAATTTAAATCTCAATCTGGCCTTTGATTTTTCACTTTCCGAATTGAAAAACTTTATGCCCCTGCCATCTGAATTTTCGGGAAAAACGAACGGCGTGTTGACCGTTCAGGGAGACTGGCGTGATCCTGACGCAGATTTGCGTCTGAATTACAGTGGCGGTTCTCTGGCAGGGTATCCTGTGGATGGATTGCACACAGACCTGCGTTTGAAGAACAGACAGCTTTCGGTGCAACAACTGGACATTCTGGCTGGGAAAGGTGAAATCAGTCTTGCCGGCAATGTAGACCTGCAGAATTTTTTCCCAAAGGGTTTGGTTTCTTCACAGATACATCCCCATAAAGTCCGCTATGCCATGGATGCGGGTCTGAAACATATTGATGTCGCGTTCCTGAATAAAAGCATCCATGGGGTCAAAGGTTTTTTAAGTTCTACTGCAACGTTTAAAGGAGAAGGTATCGACTTAAAAAAACTATCGGTATCTGCCACCATGGATACCGTACTGGAAAAATTCTTTCTGGAAGGGATGCAACACCCCACCGATCTGAAAATGCATGCATCAGGAAAAATGGAAGCCGGTGTCATTGATTCGAACCAGGTGACGATAGTTGCTGCAGGAACCCGTTTGAATGCCCGTGGCGTGTTTGATCTGTCATCCACTCACATCCAGGGAGCACTGACCGCTAACACTGAAAATATCGAGAATCCGCTTTCGCTGTTTGGTATGACAGGATATTCAGGGGCTTGTGCCATAAAAGCAGATGTGTCCGGCTTCTTGAAGCAACCGGGTATCGGAATCGAAATAACCGGAAAGAAACTACAGTTGAACGGCTTGCGCCTGGGGGATATCGACCTGGCGGGGAACCTGGATCAAAACGGTCTCTTTAAGATAATCTCCTTGAAACTTGTGAATCAGGGGACGCACGCCCAAGGAAACGGAACAATCCAATTGTTCAAGGAAAGATTTCAGCTTCACGAAACCATGCCCCTTAAAGCAAGACTGGAAGTTACCAACGCGCAGGTCCATGACTTTTCAGACGACGAAACTGTCAGCGGCTCTTTTGAAGGGGAGATACAGATCGATGGAAACGTTCGTTCGCTCCGGGCATCCTCGGTGTTGAGCGGAAAAGACGTCGCATATGAAAAAATGTTTTTAGGGAATGTGGACACGCACCTTCGGTTGTTTAACGGGAAAATCCTTCTGGATCAATTCCAGGTCAAAAACCAGACGGCTTCATACGCTCTGAATGGTGACATACAGGTTTTTGAACCGAATTCATGGCAGCGACCGGCAGACCCTGTTTTGAATCTGGATTTGAAAGGGGATGGCGTATCCATTGCAGATTACATTCCCGGCATCACGGGAGATCTGGACCTTGACGCGCACCTTGAAGGACCTGTATCCCGCCTGCAGGGAAAAGGGTCTGTCACGGGGGATCACCTGGACTTGATGGGACAGTCTATGGAAAAGATGACGCTGGATCTTGAACTGGAGGACAATCGACTGCATGTGCGGTCTCTACGGGCGGTTGTCGAGGCGGAAAGTGTTGTGAACGGATCCGGCTGGATCGGTTTTGACGGCGCTTTTTCATTCGATCTTCAGTCAACAGATCTGCGACTCGACAGCATTGACAAGATAAAGGAGATGCAAAGGGTCGCAGGGAAAATGGATTTCCACATAAAGGGAGATGGAAACGTAAAAGATCCATCCATCTCTGGTGACATCCATGTTAAAGAGGTTCGTGTCAACAATGAGAAAATGGATGATTCCAATTTTCATATCGATCTGGTTCACAACCAGTTATCCATCAAGGGGCGTCAAACCTTTGAACTCAATCTTGTTTACCATCTGCTGAACAAGGATTTTTCCATCAATTTTCTCTTTGCTGATACAAACATCACGTCGTTATTTCTCGCCATGGGTAAAAAGGACTTCGGTGGAAAGCTAAGTGGGGAAATGGTTGCCAGGGGAAACATGGCGTCTCTCCAGAAAAGCGACGTTTTGCTGGATATTTCGGGATTGTCCATGACCTATGGCGGCGTATCTTTTGCCAAAGCAAACAGCATTCAGGGAAACCTGAAAGATCAACACCTGTCACTTCCTGAATTCCATTTAAACTTTTTGGAATCAGGGCAGCTGAGGGTAAAAGGATCCGGAACTCTGGACGGCTATTTTGATTTGACAGCGGATGGCAATGTCCCGGCGGAAGCCGCCGTGTTGTTCTTAAAGGACATCAAGGATATCGAAGGCGACATAAGCATTCACGCCGAAATGAAGGGGTCCGTCTCAGAGCCCGGTTTGTCCGCAGAAATTGTTTTTCATGATGTGGGGTACACGCTGCCGAAAATAGATCCCTTTTTTAAAGAGATAAATGGGAAAATCCAGCTGACGTCTTCTCATCTGAAGATTGAAAACATAAGCGGGAAACTTGATTCAGGGGTGTTTCAGATCAACGGAAATGTGGCGCTTGAAAACTTTCACCCCGGCAGAATTCAACTCCAATTGAAAATCAGTAAAATGCCCATCCATGTACCGGAAAGCATGGATCTTTTGGTCAACACAGATTTGTCAGCCTCGGGAACACTGGAAAATCTCCTGATAGAGGGTGATATCGTTATGCTGGAGGGTATATATTATAAAAGTGTCATGGCGAGTCTGCTTCGGAAAATAAATGAGGAAAAGCGAGCCGAAAACCTGCCCGGGACAAAAACGGAGCACTCTTTTTTGGATCAGATTACGACCGATATCAAGCTGAAATATCGTGAGCCATTTATCGTGGACAACGATATGGCCCAAATGGAAATTTACCCCGACCTGGCTCTCTCCGGCACATTGAGCGCCCCTGTCATCACCGGCATAGCAAAGATTCAATCGGGAACCGTTACCCTTCAAAATAGAACGTTTGCAGTCGAAAGAGGTACTATCAGCTTTTTGAATCCATACAAAATTGAGCCGGAAATTAATGTCACATGCGGCGTAGAAATACGGCAATGGGATATCATCCTGGTGTTGACCGGGACGCCGGACAGACTCGTTGTGGAACTCTCTTCCACACCATCCGAAGAGGGTGCCGATATCATGTCTCTAATCGTGTCCGGGAAAACCATAGATGAAATGGGAACCGGAGGCACCAGCGACGTGGATTCTCCCGAAGCACTTCTGGCGCAAGTGATCACAACATCATTTGGAGGGGACATCAAAGGAAGCACCGGTTTGGACTACCTGGCGGTTGAAACCACAACCGATGAGACGCAAAGAGATACCGAGACCACTAGACTGACAATGGGCAAAGACCTTACCGATCGGATTACGATTAAATATGCCATCGGGACGGGAAAAAGCGGATATAATCATCGCGCTATTACAGAATATAAACTTATCGAATACTTTTTGTTGAGCGGGTTTCAGGACATTGAAGGAAGTTATGGTGGTGAGATTATTTTCAGGATTGAATTTCGTCTTTTTTAGAAGCCATCTAAAAAATAGGATTTTGGCTCAAGGTCAAGGCGGGGTCAAGTTTCAATCCGTAGGAATACTAAAGTATTTTGAGGAGTTGAAACGAGAGCACAACGCAGGATTTGGGCCAAAAGACATTTTTGAGATAGCTTATAGCAACATATTGCTGCTGTTTTTGTTGCTAATACTCTGCGGACAGACCGCTGCGGCTACACTCCCGGAATCACCACAGGCGAATCCCTTGATCTCGGAGGTAAGAGTTGATGTCAAAGATTCTTACGGGAATGAAAAACAATGGATTGATATGGTTCAGTCTATCGCCTCAACCTATATCAAGAAGGGAGACCGGTTTTCAGATTTCGAAGTGAATCGTACGGCGGGGGCCCTAAAGGCCTGTCAAAGGTTCCGTTGGATTCACCTGGACACGGAAACGACCGAAATCGGCCTCTTGCTCCGGATCACCGTGACACCTTTCAGATTGATCAAACATATCAGGATCAAGGGGAAATATCCCCTGTTCGAGAAACAGATACTCAACGCCATGACGATATATTCCGGCGATCCGTATGATCCGGAAAACCTTGACAAACAGACCCAGTTGATTATCCGGCTATATCGCCGGTATGGATATATCGATCCGAAAGTAAACATCATAAGCACCCAGGACCCCAATGACAGCCATTATTTTCTTGATGTTTTGATTGATAAGGGCCTGCCGTATCGATTGGGTCATTTCGATATTACCGGAAATGAGGCTTTCGATGATTCTATGCTGAGATGGAAAATGAAATCCGTTAGAAGCACAAACAACATCTTTTCGGAAAAACTTTTTTTAAAGGATCTGGAAAAATTAAAAAGCTTCTACATGGCCCAACGATTTTTTGATATCGCTATCGAACATCAGCTGAATGAAAAACCGGAAACAGGGGAGACCGACGTTCTGATTACCATTAATGAAGGGCCTCGCTACGATGTTTCATTTTCCGGCAACACGACTTTTGGAAATAAAACGCTTGAAAAGGCGCTATACCTTTTTAAATCCGGTAACCGGTATGGTCTGGGTTTGAGAAAAAGTGTCCCGAATATTACCAAAAAATACCACCAGGCCGGCTATCCGGAGGTCGCCGTTAAAATGGATAGCGACGTTTCAAGAGAAAACAACATATCTGTTCAAAAGCTCCGATTCATCATAGACGAGGGGCCACATGCCGTTGTCCAAAAAATTGTAATCAGCGGCAACACGGTGTTCAGTGAGAAAAAGCTGAGAAAACAGATGCTGACCCGTCTACCCGGCTGGATGCACGATGGTGGCTATGTTTCTAAAAAACTTGAAGAAGATATACTGGCGATCGAAAATCTGTATCACGAAAAAGGATATTTGAATGTCCAAGTAAAAAAAACGGTCACTTTTTCTTCAGACCGGGAAAAAATAGAGATTGACCTGAAGATTCACGAGGGAAGTCAGACACGGGTATCCCGTGTGGAACTGGAGGGGTTGACGGCGATTCCGGAAGCGAGCATCACAAAGGCCATCCAGATTCAAGCAGGCAAGCCTTTTGTCCGAAATGAGCTTAAAAATGACGAAAAACAAATTGCCGAGATGGTTTCCGAAAAAGGCTATCCTTATGTTCGGGTTTCAAGCGATGCCGTAATCAATGAGAAACAGTCTGAAGCCCTGGTAGTATTCAAGGTGGATGAGAACATTAAGGTGGAAAGAGGCAAGTCCTTTTTTAGCGGTAATTTTAGGACAAAGAAAATATTTCTCGAGCGGGAGCTGGTCATGAAACCGGGAGATCCGTTTTCATTGAAAAAAATGCTCGATGGTCAGCAAAACATTCGCTCCATGAATAACTTCCGATCGGTTGGCGTTAATCCTGTGGGATTGAAAGAGAAGGCGGAAACCATCCATCTCTTCACAGAGGTGAACGAAGAAAAACCGTTCTACTTCGAGGTCACGGGCGGATTTGCGTCGGAAAAGGGATTGTACACAAGCAGTACCATTGGTGATCGAAATTTTCTGGGGTCCAACAAGGACTTTAAAGTCAAAGGAGAAGTCAGTAAAACAGGGTATAAAGGAGAATCGCGAATTTTTGAGCCGCGGTTTTTGGGTACACGCATATCCTCTGATTTCGGGGTGTATATCGAACGCAGCGAACCCTTTAACCAGAAGTTCGGCACGAAGAGCTTGGGGACCGACCTGGACTTTTCACGAAAATGGAAAAAATATATCAAGCTGGGACTCGGTTTTAATCTCGAGGATCGAGAACAGTACAGAAGAAATAACAATGTGGATAAAGACGATGTATTCGACCCCAGAACCATCCTGGCCGTGACACCTTCCGTCAGTTTTGACAGCCGGGATAATTTCTTGAATCCCAAAAAAGGTGTCTTTTGCCTGTTTGAGGTCGATGTATCCAAGGGGATAAATAACTCCCTGGATGACTTTTTCAAATCCAGATTTGACCTGAGGGGATATATAACACCCCTCAACCGATTGACGCTTGCCGGTCGAAGCAATGTCGGCAAAATATACCCTTATCGATCCAAGGGCAAGGTGCCCGATGATCAGTTGTTCTATCTGGGCGGTACAACCAGTGTCCGGGGCTTCGATGAAAATCAGCTTTTAATCGATTATGACGATGACGCTCTGGGTGGGAAATTGATGGCCTCAGGAAATGCAGAGGCAAGAATCGATCTTGGTTTGAATTTCGAGCTCTCCTTTTTTTTCGACGCCGGGTATCTCGACGATACATCCGGCGACGAAAGGTCTAATAAGGTGCGCTATTCAACGGGAATCGGTTTCCGGTATGTCACACCGATTGGGGCAGTCGGGTTGGTCTATGGGCACAAACTCAACCCTGAATCGTATGAAAGTTCCGGGAGACTCCATTTTTCCATCGGCTATACCTTTTAGAAGTGCTCATTTAACCAAACAGTTCATGAAACTATGCAAGTTTTTTAGCACCGTTATATACTTCTTCGATGTAAACCACCACTGCTGCATATCCCGGGTACTTTTTGTCCAGCCATCCGTTTTTCATGTCGTCAAATATGGCTCCCTCCGTAAGATACGTCACAGACCCCTTGAGTTGAAACGCTTTCTTTTCTTTTGTAATATACAGAAGACTTACGGGGCTGCCGGCTTTGACGTTCGCCTGGGTTTTATGCATTTTATTGTCTGCTACAACAATTTGATCATTTGAATACTTATTCACACAACTCACATAAATGGTGTTGGGTGTACCGTTAGAATCGACGGTAGTCATTACAGCCGGACCTTCACGATTTTCCCACGCTTCCGCTGCAGCTTCGGGCAAAATTGCCATGATATTCCTCCGCTATCGCTCACTTTCAATTTTTATTGTCATCTTCCAGTTCTGTGATTCTTTTTAAAATAGCCGCCAACGAATCTTGCATGGCATTGGCCTGGGTTTTGAGCGTTCCAATTTCATCGGTCTGACTTACCTGATAAGCATAATCGGATGATCTTGGATTTCCGACAAATCGTCGGCCAAAGCCACGTCCTCCGCCTCTGTCTGGTCCGAATCCACCCCTGGGACCCCTCCTCAACCCAAGGCCTCTGCCATAACCCAATCCTCCCGATACCGGCATGTCATAGTCGTATCCTGCATTTCCGCACAGGCCCCTTCTTCCGCCGGTCATGGGGCCGGACCCCATGGGACCACTTCTGTCTAATCCTGGCATAATCCTGCCTCCTTTTCTTAACCGAATGTTTAACCGTTATTGGTGTTTCCTTTTCCCCGGCCAAGACCACGGCCCTGTCCTTGACCGCGACCACCAGCCCCGCCTTTACCTTGGCCGGTTCCGCGGCCTCCGTCTTTTATCCCCTGGTCCTGGGATTTTTGGTTGTTCCGTCCGCAGGGGCCCTGGCCTCTTCCTGTTCTTCGACCCTGTCCATCTGGGCCGGTACCGTCTCCTTGTGGCATATATGTCACCTCCCTTCCTTTCGTTTAAGAACCCATTCGACCGCGTCTCTGGCGTCGACGCTTCCCCACACCACGCATGGCATAGTTTCCACCAGCAATTTTCAGTATTTTACCGGTGACCAGCGACTCGCTCACGATACAACGTGCACGGTTTAAAATCCTGCCATAGGTTTGCCGTGACACCTTCATGAGATTCGCAGCCGTTTCCTGGTCCAGACACTCGAAATCACTCAATCGAATGGCTTCCAGTTCCTCTACCGTCAGCATCACCTCACCGGTAACCGGCATACCTTGCGGAACAAATGCAGCGATGGCAGGATAACCAGATACGAATCGCGGTTTTTTAGGTCTGGGCACATGAACTCCATATTATGAGCATTTGCCCACAATATAAGCACACCAAAACAGCGTGTCAATGGTTATTATGGTCATATGATCATAATAATTGGGTGTGCTAATTTTTCTATATCGAAAGACGTCAATGCCCTTGACTTTATGGGCTTTGTTCCCCATGTTACTAAAATAATTATTTCAGCCTAAGGAGTTTGTCATGCAAAAAGTCGAAAATGGTTTGTTTGTAAGTAAGGATCATGATTAATTATTTTCTTCGTTGTTTGGCCCTGGTCGGGGTCCTTATATGGTTAGTGAGTCCCTCGATCACCCATGCCGCCTCAAAAGTATCAGCTGAATACCCCGCTCTTATTTCATCTCTGAAGATCGACAATTCACATGGTTTTTGTAATGAAGACGTACCGATTAAAAACCAGGAAATCAGGGAACGATTTGAAAAAGAGCTTTTGCTTTCCCTCTGGGACCGGCCACAGGTGATTCTCTGGCTAAAACGCTCCCACCGCTATCTCCCCCATATTGAAAAAATATTGAAAGCCAACGGGATGCCGGACGATCTCAAGTACATCGCTGTGGCCGAAAGTGCCTTACGGCCCCATTCAGGTTCAAAAAAAGGGGCTATCGGTTTCTGGCAATTTACAGCCGCTACCGGCCGGAAATACGGGCTGGTTGTTAATGAATTTGTCGATGAGCGCCGAAACATTTTTGCCTCGACAGCGGCAGCGATTCAGTATTTAAAACAACTTCATCATAAATTTGGATCATGGACACTTGCCGCTGCCGCATACAATATGGGTGAAGGCGGCCTCATGGCCGAAATATTGGAACAGGGTACGAATAATTATTACGCGCTTTACCTTCCTCTTGAAACACAGCGTTATCTATTTCGCATCCTGTCGGTGAAGTTGATCTTATCCAACCCGAAAAAGTATGGTTTCGTGCTGACAAAAAAAGACTACTATCCTCCCCTAATGTTTGATCAGATTCAAATAGTCTGTTCCCAGGAGATCCCTCTCCGGATTATCGCTCAGGCAGGAAAGACATATTTCAAGACAATTAAGGACATGAATCCTGAACTTCGGGGCCACTATCTTGCAAAGGGAAAACATACGATTTTGATTCCTAAAGGGGCTTCATCGGGTTTTCAGGCACGGTATAAAAACCTTGAAAAGAACTACGTGGCAACTCAAAAAGAAAAGATCTATATCATCAAAGAAGGCGACAATCTATCTGTCATTGCCGAACGACTTGGTATTCCACTGGCTGCCATCCTTATCTGGAACCGCATCGATCTCCAGCGCCCAATTCATCCGGGTGACCGCCTCGTTATACATAGAAAAAACACAACGCCTGAACCGCAATAGCGAGCGCATTCCCCGTAGCTTGCTGCGGGGTTAGCGAGCGAATCTAAATTAGACAGAATTCCTTACGGTCGAAGATTCCTCGCAGCTTGCTGCGAGGTTCTTCAATAAATTCGTTACACGTTTTTATTCATACCTGAACTGAGCGATTTTTCCCGAAGAGGTGTGCCGAAATCTTGATGGAGAAGGGTTCGCAAAAAACACAGGCATACCCGTGGATCTGTCGAGGCTTTTTG